>CALBBI010000057.1:0-51217 GCA_937926935.1 uncultured Bacillota bacterium | reverse complement strand
CCTTTAAACATTTGATTTCTACTTCTTGAACCACTAACCTTAATCATAATTTGCTTATTAACTAAACTTTCTATTTCTTCTTTGATATCACTAACATTCATCTAGGATACCCCACATACATCATTCCATTGCAAATTAAACCACCCATACCATCAACCCCATTCTTAGTTTTAGATAGTAACTCAATCAAATTAATCTCCTTATTTCGTTCCGTAAGCGCCAAATTACAAGCAATAATTGCCGGGTCCAAGGCATGAATATTGACCCTTTTAGGACTACTAGCAAAATTAGCGCCAGCCTTAATCAACTCTTCATAATTACTTTGACAAGCCCCAGCAATAATAATCAACTTTTCATGAGATTTTTCATACTTTCTAGCATTTTTAACCGCCCCCACAAAATTAGTCGAATTTTTATAATTTTTTAAATCTTTTTTATCGCCTTTTTTCTTCATATACGCATCATGCCCTGTAATTATAACAATATCCGGCTTTACCTCTTCTAAATATCCCACAATATCATTGGCAATATGTTCTTCATCAATCTTCTTTCCCACTGCCAAAATATGGTTTTCCCGATAATAATCCATACATCTTTTTAAATATTCACTATCCCCATCTAATTGTAAAACTCTGGGTGGTAAATAAAAATAATCATTTCTATCCATATCAGTATCTACTTTCGGTACATTAAACTTATCCATTACTACTTTTTTATCCACAACAACACAGTCGTCAACCGGACTGTCAGCATACAACCTATCATTAACACCCTTTAAATACACCATATTTCCCTTAACACTAAGTACTAAAAATAAGGTATCATTTTTATAACTATTTCTCGTTATATAATCTCCACTTTTTATCATGAATATCACCACTTAATTGTATGTCATAAAAAAATAAATAGAACAAAAAAACTCCTTGCTTACTTAAAACAAGGAATTATATAAATCTATAAATTCAATTATACTAAATTCTTCCGCTCTCGAACTTAAATCATGACCATAATTTTTTAAAACTAGACTAACTTTCTCTAAATCATAACCTTTTAAATTATTACGAATATTCTTTCTTTTAAACTGAAAACACTGTTTAACAAACTTAAAAAACTTTTCTTCATTAGTAACTTGATATTTATTATGTCTTACTAACTTTATAACTGCACTATCCACATTAGGAACAGGATAAAAAGCATGCCTTGATACATTAGTAAGCGTTGATATATCATAAAAATAATTTAAATAAACACTCACACTACCATAATCTTGACTACCAGGTTTAGCACTAAATCTATCCGCTACTTCCTTTTGAACCATTAAAGTCATATCAACTTCATTTATATTGGAATTAATTATTTTCTCAATAATTGGTGTCGTTATATAATAAGGTATATTAGCAATTACATGAATTTTATCATACTTAGAAAAATCATATTCCCTAAAATCCACTTGTAAAATATCTTGATACACAACTTTTAAATTAGAACAACTTATTTTATCTAAATATTCTTTAACTCTTAAGTCTATTTCAAATGCTAAAACATCACACCCCATATCAACAAGTTTTTTAGTTAAAGCTCCATGTCCAGGTCCAATTTCAATTATCAAATCATTATTTCCCACGGAAACACTAGCAACAATTTTATTAAGAATATTATTATCTTGTAAAAAATTTTGCCCTAAACTTTTTTTATATTGAAAACCCATAATTCTCCTCCTTAGAAAAAAAGAAGTTTAATAACCTCTTCTCAGTATATCATAACTTACAATAGAACGTCCAACATGACTTAAGGCATATTCTTGACTTGGTGTTAATAAATCTAAATTATTTCCCCCAACACCTCTATCTAATACAATCGCATATATTGGCTCACTACCTAATCTATGTTCATTAATTCTTATAACTGTTCCACAAGGTGTCGCAGTCGAAGAAGCCACAATATTAAGCTCACCATAAATAGAATCTTGATAAGTAACGTTTCCATGTAATACATCTAAACTAGGCATACACGCTAAATGCCCACCACATAAAGGACAATCTGCCGAATACCCAGTTAAATAACCAGTATAAGTATCTTTAGCTGAATATAAATCATTAGCAATATCTTCTTTAACTTTCATAACCATTGAATTTAAATCTAAAGTTTTATTTAAGTTAGAGTTACCTGCTTTCAAAAATTTATTATTAGAAGTTGATGTAATAAGTATCAAAGAAACTACTAAAACTCCACTTTTAATCAAAAAATTAATCATTTTAGTAAATTTATTCATTTAATTTACTCACCTCAAGTACAAATTAATTTTATCATGATTATATTTAAATGTCAAAAATCCTTTTAATATTTTCATTGGTAATATTTTCTAAAGTTGCTAAGTCTACATTATATAGCTGACATAAGAACAATGCCACATCTTTAATATGAGCTGGTTCATTTCTCTTTCCTCTATATGGAACCGGTGTTAAATAAGGACTATCAGTTTCTAAAATAATATTTCCCAAAGGAACTTTTGCCAAAATATCCTTTAAATTACAATTTTTAAAAGTAACAACACCATTTACTCCTAATACAAATCCCATTTTTATATATATACAAGCTGTTTCATAACTTCCACTAAATGAATGAATTACACCCTTTACTTTATGCCTTTTTAATATCTCGATAGTATCTAAAGTTGCATCACGACTATGAATAACAACCGGCAAATTTAATCTTTCGGCTATTTCTAATTGACGTTCAAATATTGCAATTTGTTCATTTTTATTTTCTTTACCATAATGATAATCTAATCCAATCTCTCCAATACCAACAATTTTACTAGGTAAATTATCAAATATTTTATAATCAAACTCTTCTAAGCAATTCTCTGGATGTAAGCCCACGACTCCATAAACATTATCATATTTTTTTACATCCTCTATAACTTCTAATGAACTAGCCATATTATATCCAGCGTTAATTATTCTCAAAACTCCCTGTTCTTTAGCATTATCTAAAATGCTCTTCTTATCATCGTAATATTCATTTAAAACATGACAATGTGTATCCGTTAACATATTATCCTACTTTCAATTTTATTTCCCGGGAAATATTTTGCCACACGAACAAGAATGATTTTTCTTCAATTATTTCCCGGGAAATAATTATTTTCTCTCAATTCTAGTGAATAAATGCTCAGGAGTTTCTAACTTAGCTGAAGGTTTTAATCCACCAAAGACCTCTGTACTTTCATAATCTCTTACATCAGTATTTAATTGATTTAAAATCTTTTCACTAGTTTCTGGTAAAAATGGACTTAAATGAATAGCAATAATTCTAATGCTTTCTAACAAGTTATATAAAACCGTACCAAGTCTAGCTTTCTTACTTTCATCTTTAGCCAAAATCCAAGGTGTTGTATCATCAATATATTTATTACACTTTCTAAGAACATCAAAAATTTCTTCTAAAGTCTCACCGACTTTTAATTCATTCATTTTCTCTTCTAACTTCCTTGAAAGTCCAAGCACATTATTTATTAAATCATTATCGATTTCTTCGGTACAATCTCCATTTTGAACAATTCCTTCAAAATACTTCATATTCATACTTATCGTACGATGTACCAAATTTCCTAAATTATTAACCAAATCCGCATTAATTCTATTAACTAAATTTTCTTCACTAAAAGTACCATCACTTCCAAATGGAACCTCTCTTAAAGCATAGTATCTAACCGCATCAACTCCATAATCACGAATATACTCTCTTGGGTCTTTATAATTTCCTAAACTCTTACTAATCTTACCACCATTGATAACTAACCAACCATGACCAAATACTTGTTTAGGTAACTCCAAGTCTAAAGCCATTAACATTGCTGGCCAAATAATAGTATGAAATCTTACAATTTCCTTACCAACCAAATGCAAATCGCAAGGCCAATATTTTTTAAACTTCTCATCATTTTCAGTCATATAACCAAGCGAAGTAATATAGTTTGACAAAGCATCAACCCAAACATAAATTACATGCTTAGGGTCAAAAGTAACTGGAATACCCCAAGTAAACGAAGTTCTAGAAACACATAAATCATCTAACCCTGGTTTAATAAAGTTATTAATCATTTCATTCTTTCTTGACTTTGGTAAGATAAAATCAGGATGTGACTCAATATACTCCACTAATCTATCTTGATATTTAGATAATCTAAAAAAGTATGCTTCCTCACTAACCTCTTTAACTTCTCTACCACAATCTGGACACATGCCATTAACTAACTGACTTTCAGTCCAAAATGATTCACAAGGAGTACAATATAATCCTTTATATTCTCCTTTATAAATATCACCTTGGTCATACAACTTCTTAAATATCTTTTGGACTATTTCTTCATGATTTTTATCGGTTGTTCTAATAAAATAATCATAACTAATATTTAAACTTTTCCATAAATCTTTAGCGTTATTTACTATTTTATCAACATACTCTTTTGGCGTAACTCCTGCCTCACGAGCTTTATTTTCAATTTTTTGACCATGTTCATCAGTTCCAGTTTGAAAATAAACATCATATCCTAATAATCTCTTATATCTTGCAATCGAATCTGCAATAATTGTTGTATAACAATGTCCAATATGAAAATCTGCACTTGGATAATATATCGGTGTTGTTATATAAAATTTCTTTTCCATAACTATCTCCTCCATAGAAAAAAGCCATAACATAAGGACGAGAAAACCCGTGGTACCACCTTATTTTATGACTAATCATACACTCAAATATCTTAACGCGATTAACGATTTAGCTCCCAAATCCATACTCCCTATTCATTTTTATTTCTCTTCCACCACCAAGAAACTCTCTTTAAAAAACTCTTAGGTACCCATTTGTTCCTCACTAATTAACCATAGTTTACCATTATTAACATGAAATATCAAGTTTATTTGTAATCAAAATATTAAGTATTTGACCCACTATTTCATTACAACTACTATCACTAACTAAGATAATTCCTTCCACATTCGAATCAATTATCACTGGTCTTAAATCACAAGCACTACAAATCTTATCTTTTTCCTTCATTAAATCATATAATGATAATCCAACCAATCTTTTAACATCTAAATCGTCAATCTCAGTATTATTAAAAATAACCTTTTCTCTGTTTGTCGCTAGTATTTTTACATGCATATTATCCACAAGCATTTTCAAAAGCCCAATCACATACTCATCATAATTCTTAATTGCTACCGCTTTAACTAACTTTATATAATTATCATCAATACTTATTTCTAAACTATCATCTTTCTTTATTGATAATCTCTTTCTTATATCTTTAGGAATTACAATACGTCCTAATTCATCTATTTTTTTAATCGAACCATTATTCATTTCATAACCTCACTACCCTTATTTTATCCACAAGTAACTTTTTTATAACCAAAATAGCAAAAAAGAGACCAAAGCCTCTTAATTACTTAATTTATCCACTTCATCTTTTATTAAATTTAATAAATCTACCAAATAATAGACAAAATGTTTATCTAAATTATTCACAGGTAAAGTAATATATACTTTATTTAATACTGAACGAAATTGAAATTTTCTTGAAATATTATAAGCTTGAATAAATAACTTATCGAATTTCAAATTATGAACTAAAGTAGTTGGTAGTTCTATCTCTACTAAAGTATTATTCTGTACAACCTTTGTTATTCCTAAACTATTAGCTAGTTTCTCAAACCATTCTTCATACATATAAACCATAATCTTTTCATCAATCTTACCAAATCTATCCTCAATTTCTTGCTGAATACTTTCTAATTTCTCATAACTATCAATTTCATTAATCTTTTGATGAATTTCAATTTTTAAACTCTCATCACTTACATACTCATCACTAATATGAGTATCAACATTAATTAAAGCTTTATTACTAGTATCTTCTTTAGGTATTTCTTCCCCATGAATTTTTTTAATCTCTTCATCAACCATTTTCATATACAAATCTAGGCCAACCGCTGAAACAAATCCAGCTTGATCACTACCCAAAATATCCCCAGCACCACGTAGCGACAAATCACGCATAGCGATACGATAACCACTACCTAACTCCGTAAATTCTTTAATTGCCTGTAATCTCTTTATCGCAATATCATTTAACATCTTATTTTTATCATACATTAAATAAGCATAGGCAATTTTATTACTACGACCAACACGACCACGAATTTGATACAACTGACTTAAACCAAATCTATCCGCATCAAATATTATCAACGTATTAGCATTAGGAATATCTATTCCAGTTTCAATAATCGTCGTACATAATAAAATATCATACTTATAATTAATAAAATCATCCATTACATCTTCAATTTCACTCTTATTCATTCGACCATGAGCCATTACAATCCTAGCTTCCGGAACTAACTTTTGTAATTCACTTCGTTTATTTTCTAAGCCATCAACATGATTATATAAAATAAATATTTGTCCTTTTCTCGCTAATTCTTTATATATAGCATCTTTTACAACCATATCAGATTCCGCCATGACATAGGTTTGAACAGGATATCTATTAACCGGTGCCGTATCTATAATGGATAAATCTCTTAACCCTGACATCGCCATTTTCAAAGTTCTTGGAATTGGTGTTGCAGATAATGTTAAAACATTAACATCATTCTTATATTGCTTAATTCTTTCTTTATGTGTTACTCCAAAACGTTGTTCTTCATCAACTATTAATAACCCTAAATTCTTATATTCAATATCCTTACTAAGCAAACGATGCGTACCAAATACTATATCTATAGTTCCATTTTTTAATCCTTCTAAAATTCTTTCCGTTTCTTTAGGAGTAGTAAATCTATTTAGTAACGCTATTTCTACTGGAAAATTTTTAAATCTTTCCAAAGCATTTTCATATTGTTGCTTTGAAAGTATTGTTGTAGGACATAAATAAGATACTTGCATATTATTAACAACTGTTTTAAACATTGCTCTAAATGCTACTTCAGTCTTTCCAAAACCTACATCTCCACATAATAATCTATCCATAGGAACATCTTTTTCTAAATCCAGATTAATATCTTTAAAAGCTTTTTCTTGGTCAGCCGTTGGAACATACTTAAAATCAGCATCAAATAAATCTTCTATAGGATCACTTTTAAAAGCTGGTCCTTTTATCTTAGCACGCTCTGCATAAAGCTTGATAAGTTCCATAGAAATATCATGAACTTTTTTCTGCATTGCTCGCTTCGTCTTTTCCCAAGAAGTACTATTTAACTTATTAATCTTAGGAACATCACCATCTTTGGAAGAATACTTAAAAATATTACTAATCTTTTCAACAGGAACATAAACTTTGTCATCACCATCATACTTTATTAATAAGTAATCTTTCTTTATTCCATGATTATCTAACGTAACAACCCCACTATAAATACCTATTCCATGAGCTTCATGAACAACATAATCCCCAACTTCTAATTGGTCAAAATTATGTATTCTTTTACCAATTCGATAAGAATTTTTATATTTAATTTCTTTATGATTTATTTTTTCTATATCAAATTCTGCTATTACACAGTAATTAAATATTTCAAAACCATTATCTATTTTCTTTGAAATAATATTTACTTGATTAGTAATAATTTCATTTCCAGTGGTAATTCTTGCCGTGGGAAATATTTCTATTATATCATCAATTTCATTTTTATTAGATAAATAAAATATAACAGTATTATTACCTTTTAATTTATTTTTTACATAATTTTCTAATAAATCAAAGTTAGAATTAAAATTTTCTATTTCTTTTGTTTGATAATGAAATTTATTATCATTTAAAACCTCTAAACTATCCAAATAAATCCAGTTAGAAATATTTAACTCTTCCATTTCAAACATATATTTTTTATTTTCATTTAGTGATTGATTATATTCCATTATCTCATCACAAAGTTTAGCATACCCTGCATCAATTTGCGATTTCTCAATCATAAATACAAAAGGTTTTCCTAAATAATCCAAGATTGAACTCTTATTTGCCGTTTCAATCTCAATATAAGGTAATACCGTAATCTTATCTATCTCTTTAATAGATAACTGATTATTCTCATCAAATACTCTTACTGAATCAATTTCGTCACCAAAAAATTCAATTCTAACCGGATGCTCTTGCTCAATTATAAATAAATCAATTATAAAACCACGAACAGCATATTCTCCAGTAGCTGCAACCATAGATTCCTTAGTATATCCAAACTCATCTAAAATTTGAATAAACTTATCTCTACTTATTTGCATCCCCTTCTTTAACTCAAATTGCGTCTTATTAGCATATTTATAGTCAGGAAGATATCTTAAAAGTCCCATTAAATTCGTAACGACAATATGTTTTTTATTATCCTTTAATTGATTTAAAGTTTCCAAACGTTTAATTTTCAAATCAGGCGAAATCGCCACCGCTACTGAAGAAATAAAATCATCCATTGGAAATATTAAAACATCCTTATTTAAAGTACTTAGTAAATCATAATATTGATTAGCTTCATATAAACTATTAGCTAAAACTAAAACGTTCTCATCATGACTTTCAAAATACTGATTAACGTAAAAAACGTTTAACTCTTTCGTTAAACCAATTACTTCACTATTATTAACATAATTATATAACTCATTTAAATAATTCATACCAATTACCTATTTCTTATTATACTTTTGCATACAATACTCTATATCATGATTAGCAAAATCTACTATGATATCTTTAAATATTGGAGCCATTTCATTAAATTGTTCTAAATTTTCTTTACTAATTCTTCCTAAAACATAATCTTTAGTATCCATACTTCTATCATGCGCAATACCAATTTTCAACCGAGGAACCATATCAGTTCCTAAAGAAGCAATTATTGACTTCATTCCATTATGTCCGCCCGCACTACTTTTATATTTTAACCGATATTTTAGAAATGATAAGTCTAAATCATCTTGAATAATCAAAATATCTTTATTTTCAATTTTATAATAATTAGCAAATTTGGCAACGGCATCTCCTGAAAGATTAACGTACGTTAAAGGCTTTATAAAAATAACTTTTTCACCATTAATATTTTCTTCACAACATAAAGCATTGAACTTTTTGACAAATTTTTTATTTCCCGGGAAATAATCTAACACCATAAACCCAATATTATGTCTTGTACATTCATACTCTTTACCATAATTTCCAATACCAACAATTAACTTCATTTTATATCACATCCTAATCAAAAATTCTCTTATAACTCCTATGCTCTAATACATTTACTGGCGGATTAACAATCAAGCCATCAGAACCATTTTTTGTCGCTTTAATAAGAACCATTATAGCACTCTTTTGATATCCTGCATAAACAAATTGTAACTTTTTAACACTAAATTTATATTTAGTTAAAATCCCTATAAGTTCCATTAATCTTTCTGGACGATGCACTAAATACAAAGGTGCTTTATTTTTTAAAATATATTTAGCCGTCATTACAATTTCTTCTAAATTAGTTTTTATTTCATGACGAGCTATAGCTAAACTTTCTTCTGTATTAACATATGACCCTTTATTTAACTTAAAATAAGGCGGATTACAAGTAACCGCATCAACAGATTCAGGTAAAATATATTCCAAGCTCTCATTAAGATTCGCATTAATAATTTTAACTTGTTTTTCTAAATTATTAAGTATAACCGAATTATATGCTAATTGAAAGACATTTTTTTGTAATTCAAAACCAATTATTTTACTATTAACTCTAGTTGAAAGTATCAAAGGCACAGCCCCATTACCACAACAAAAATCAACTATTGTATTTAATCCGGCCTTATTTTCTACAAATTCGGCAAGTAATATTGAGTCTAAAGAAAATTTAAATAATTTCTCATCTTGATATATTTCTAATCCATAATCAAATAAATCATTCTTTACTACTTTCATTATTATCTAGTTCAATCTCCTTAACTTCATTTCCAATTAAAACTTTATATTTTCTATTTAATATATCAACAGATATAACTTTGCCTTCACCTTGCTCTAAAGTAATCTTCTTACCAACAGTAGGCATCCCGACACGACAACAACTATATTGTTCATCTTCATAAGTTAAACAACATAATAATCTACCACAACAACCATTAATTTTAGAAGGATTCAAAGCAATATTTTGATTCTTAGCCATATTCATACTTATAGAATCAATATGATTTAAAAAACCAGCACAACACAGTCTTCTCCCACATACACCATATCCATCAATACTTTTAGCTTTATCACGGGCCCCAATTTGTCTTAATTCAATTCTTGTTTTAAATTTACCAGCCATTCTTTTCGCAAGTTCACGAAAATCAATACGTTCATCAGCCAAGAAATTTAATAATAATTGTTTTCTATCAAAGGTAAAGCTCGAATCCATAAAACGCATATTCAAGTTTAATTCATTAGCAACTTCTTTAGCATAATTCATAGCTTCTTCTTGTTCCTTCAATAAACTTAAATGTTTCTTATAATCATTTTTGGTTGCAATACGAATTATTGGACTAATCTCATCAATCGAAGTTTTTAAATCAGTCTCATTAATTTTCATTACAACTTTACCAAATTGTTCTCCTCGTTCTGTTCGAACAATAACCGTTACATTAATTGGACATTCTAATTTTTCTGCATTAAAATAATAAATTTTTCCATTTGGTTTAAATTCTACACCATAAATATTACGCATTAGCTCTCCTCATTTCTATGACAAACTGATCTAATAATAGCTCTAAACTTACATTTGCTTGATTTAATGTTATAGTTTTTTCTATAATTGGAATTTGATTTTTTAATTGTTCAAGAGAAATTCCTGATAAAACGTCATTTTTTTTATTTCCCGGGAAATATTTTTCACTAATTGCACTCATATACATATCAAAAATAACAGTTAACAAAGAATTAATTTCATTTCTCGTACCAAAAGACGGTAAAATAAATTCTTTATTTACTATCAAATCACAATTTTCCAAAATTCTTCTTACATATTCATTTGCATATTCAATTATTTTCTCATCAACTACACTCTTAGTCGCATAGTCGATTTTCATAATTTGACAACGACTCTTTATCGTATCAATTACTCTCTCTTTATTAGTAGTTATAAAGAACCCTAAAATATTATCTTCCGGTTCTTCTAAAAATTTTAACATACAGTTTGAAGCAGAATCATTCATCATATCAGCATCTTTTATTATATATGTATTATACCTTGAATACACAGGTTTAGTACTAAACTTTTCTTGCAACTCATTAAGTTGTTGTTTTTTTATACTCATACCATCTGGCTCAACAATTATAATACTAGGTAAATTCAATAAATCAATTAATTTACATAAATTGCATTGTTCAGTACAATCACTCATATACTTGTCAGGACAATTAACAATCTTTAATAGTTGTTTTATATCATTCAAACATAATTCGTAATTATTTGTTTCAATTAAAAAAGCATGAGAAAGCTTATTATCCTCATATTTCTTTTTCAATTCATTAAATTTATCTGCTTCAAACATAACTACCACCAATCAATCATATTATCAATAATTTTATAATAACTAGTGCTAATACACCAAAACCACCTAAAAAATAAGTAATTATTATATTTATAATATTAATAGGAATAATGACGTTAACATACTTTAACATAACATTTAAACCATATAACATTAAAAAGGAAAAAACTAATTTTCTTATAACAAAATATACTTTTTTTATAGTTAATCACCAACCAATATAATTATATTAGGCTTACTATAATTTATGATATATCTTTTCTATCATTTAAGGCATTAAGAAGTGTAATCTCATCCAAATAATCAATATCAACACCCATTGGAATACCATAAGACAAACGAGATATTTTAACCCCTTTATCTTCTAATATCTTCTTTATATATAAAGTAGTCGTTTCTCCTTCAATAGACGGCTTCAAAGCTATAATAACTTCAGGATTTTCCAAAGTTTTTACTCTATCAATTAGTGAAGATAAATTAATATCTTCAGGCCCTCTGTCATCAATTGGTGAAATAAGCCCATCTAAAACATGATACACCCCATTATACTTACCAGCCTTTTCAAAAGCAAAAACGCCTTTAAAGTCCTCTAAAACACATATTACGTTATGATTTCTCGAAATATCTCGGCAAACATAACATACATCTTCATCTGTTAAACCACCACAAATACTACATCTCTTTAATTTCTTTTTGGCCGTATTTAAGGCTAAAGAAAAATCAGCAACTTCCTCTAAAGACATATCTAAAATTGCCAGTGCCATACGTTCAGCACTCTTTTCGCCAATACCAGGCAATTTCTTAAAGTATTCAATTAATTCCAATAAATTAGCAGGATATATCATTAAAATAATCCGTTAAGAGCACTTCCATATTGACCCATAGCTTTTTCCATAGCTTGATCAACATTCTTAATAGCATCATTTGTG
Source organism: uncultured Bacillota bacterium (assembly GCA_937926935.1). Classification (GTDB taxonomy): domain Bacteria; phylum Bacillota_I; class Bacilli_A; order RF39; family UBA660; genus CAG-605. Next base: position 38,723 of record CALBBI010000057.1, on the reverse strand, counting down.
GCAATCATAATCATATCTTGAAGTACTTCAATATCATCTTTAGTTAAATCTTCATTTTTTATTACTACTTCAGTTACTTCTTTATTACCATTCATTGTAACTTCAACTAATTCCGACTTTCCTGTAAATAATTGTTTACCTACTTCCTCTTTTTTCTTCATAATATCTCTTTGCATTCTTTGTGCTTGAGCCATTAAATTTTGCATATTCATAAATTTATTCTCCTCTTCTATTTTGTTTCATAATTATTTCCAAAAATTTCATTAGCTAGCTTCTCCAACTCACTAGTATTTTCTTCAATAATTATGGAATCATCCATCATAGTATATTTATAACCACTTTTTAAGTTAGTAATATACTTATTACGTGCCTCTTCCCATACTTTTGGTGAAATAGACACTAATTTATATTCTCTACCAAAGAATATTTTAAAATCTTTTTCTACTGATTCAATATTCTCATTAATTAAATCATTAGTATTATTTATCTTATTAACCAATACAGCATAATTATTAGATGCTGCAACAAGCTCAGTATCTACTATATAAGAAAGTAACAACTTATTCGCATTACTTTCATAAATAACAAAATCGTCCCATTTCTCTTTTAGCTCTAACAAATACTTTTTTTGAGCTCCGACAAAAGTATTATTAATTCTAGCGTCTATATTAAAGTGAGCCTTTTTTTCATTAACTATTGGAGCCTCATTATTTATTTCAGGTTCTTTACTCTCTTTTATTTCCTGGGAAATATTTTCTTTAGTTGGTCTTTCTTCGACTTTTTGCTCTATTTTCAAAGTAGAACCACTCTTTTTTTCCTCGACTGGATCTTTAAAATCTTTACTTGAAATTTTATTTCCCGGGAAATATTTTAAAATTACAATTTCTAAGAAATTATATGGATCGATATTACTCTTAATTTCTTGAAGTACTCTATTTAATTCAAAAACCATACTATAAAGCATATCAAAATCAAGAATACCATTATAATTATCTAATTTTATATCTATTAAGATTAATTTTATTCTATCTATCAGCTTTTCAATTAATATTCTTACATCGATACCATTATTTTTAAATTCTTTTAATAGTTCTAAAGTGCCTTTAACATCCCCAGAAGTAAATACATCCATAAACTCTTTTACTTTTTTATTTGAAATACTTCCAAAATTGCTTGTAACATCATCTACATCTATTTTAGTATTACGTGAAGAAATTTGATCCAAAATACTTAATGCATCACGCATACCACCATTACTCATATAAGCTATTTCTTTTAAAGCAGCATTCGTTATATCAATTTTTTCTTCGATACAAACATAATTTAAACGATTAACTATATCATCAACTGCAATTGGTTTAAAATCAAATCTTTGACAACGTGATAAAACTGTAATTGGAACACTTTGAATATCCGTTGTTGCTAATATAAATACTACATTAGATGGTGGTTCTTCCAATGTTAATAATAAAGCATTAAAAGCACTAGTAGATAGCATATGAAATTCATCAACGATATATACTTTATACTTTGAATTTGCTGGAGCTAATCGAACATTATTAATTATTTCTCTTATTTCATCTACTCCATTATTAGAAGCAGCATCTATCTCAATTATATCTGGATTTGTTCCAAAACTTTTACACATTTCACACTCATTACAAGGATTTCCATCTTTTGGATTTAAGCAATTTAAAGCCTTAGCAAATATTTTAGCAGAACTTGTTTTACCGGTACCACGGGGGCCAGTAAAAATATAAGCATGCGAAATATGTTCATTTTTTATAGCATTTTTTAATAATGTTTTTGTATATTCTTGACCTACTAAAGAATCAAAATTCTGTGGTCTATATTTTCGATAAAGAACTTTATATTCCATACCATCACCCTCCTCAATATTGTATCATATATTCTCTATTTATTATATAAATTTATCTCATATTCTTAAAAAAATTCAAAAATAATTTTTTATATTTATCTATATATTCATTATTTCCAATATCAAGTTTAACGTATTTTAAAGGCTCATACAAGCCATTTAAATTTTGGTCAAGCAAATAATACACTTTATCTATTCTAGAGGCCTCTATTGCCTCAAAACAAAGCTTACAAGGCTTAAGCGTAGTAAGAAGTATACAACCATTAAGTCTAAAATCACCTAAAATTTTTTCTGCTTCACAAATAGCGTTAATTTCTGCATGACCAATAACTAAATTATCACATTTACGGGTATTATAGCCTGTGGATAAAATATTTCCATTTTTAATTATGATACATCCTACAGGAATATCACCGTTTTTTGATGACTCTAAAGCTAAATTATATAATTTTTCTAAATATTTTTCCATAGTTATACTCCAAACTAGCTTACTACATATGTATGCACAAATTCCAATAAAAAAGTGCACACAAACAGGGATAGTTATGGCTGCTGTATTCCTACTCTGACCAGGTTCCTATATAATTGTTGCACGCATATATTATATAACATAATTTCTTATAAAATCAAGGAAAAAATAGCATTTTTAGTAAATTTCAAGTATTGTTCGTCATATATTTGTTCGCTAAACTAAATCAAATTTGATATTTTTCCAATATCATTAAATATATATGAATTATGTTAATTTGATATCAAAAATGTCTGTTGATAAATACTTGAAATGTGAATATTTTTTACTATGTTTCACGTGAAACATAGTAATTATCATTTTAAAACGATATATCAGTCCATTTAAGTTAAAATTATATTTATGGTTATCCTTTATTTAATGTATTATCCTTAATGTTTCACGTGAAACATTGGGCTTTTGTATCTTTAACTTAGAACATGGTCAAATAACTACCTAACATTTATAAAATAAAGTAAAAACCCTATCTCATTGACTTTAATTCCGCAAAATTAAAACAATTATCAACTATGTTTCACGTGAAACATTAGAAAAAATGAAATAAATTTAGTATTGAAACTCATATAAGATATAGAAATATTAAAAATAATAATTCATCACGTATAAAAAATAAATCTTCATTAGTGCATTTTAAAAATATGAAAAAAAGTTAATTGAAATTTTAAATTAATTAACAATGTTTCACGTGAAACATATATACTTTGATTAATTATTTATAAAAATAAATTAAAAATTATATAAAACAGATATGTAGATTAATTATTGCTATTGTTTACCTATAAACACCCAATGTTTCACGTGAAACATTGGTATTCTCGCTAAAATGCTTATAAATTCCCATAAAATACGTATTTATCTGTAATAATATAGCAAATAATAAATACATTTTTTTACAAAATCCAAAAGTTATCCTCAATGTTTCACGTGAAACATTGAGTTGACTTTTAAAATTGTTGCTGGACTTATTATAATTTTAATATTTTTTTATTTATTAAATAATTAATGCTTATTAAAATAAATATTTATCCACTATGTTTCACGTGAAACATATAAAAAAATACATATCTATTTCTAAATATGTATTTCTATTTAAATAAGTTAACAATGTTTCACGTGAAACATTGTTAATATTTTTTATTGATTGTTATTTTCTGATTCAGTTATAGAACTTTCATTAAGTACATCATCTGGTTCGGCCTTAATTAAACTGATTGTGGATACTTTTTGGCCATCTTTCAAGTTAATTAAACGAACTCCCTGAGTAACCCTGCCTAAAACTGATATTTGAGCTAATGGCATACGCATAACCATACCAGAATCAGTAATAATTACTACATCTGTACTATCGTCTACTACTTTGAATGTGCATAACTTTCCGTTTTTATCAGTTACATTTAAAGCATTTACGCCCTTAGAACCACGTCTTGTTTCGCGGAAGTCTTGAACATTTGTTTGCTTACCGTAACCGTTTTCTGTTACTATCAAAATGTTATTATCGTCACTAGTAACCTCAGCCCCAATACAGTAAGCATCTTCACTTAAGTTAATACCCTTAACACCTGAAGCAGTACGTCCCATTTCTCTAATTTCAGATTCATTGAACTTAACCATACGACCATCACTTGAACCTAATAAGATATTATCATTACCAGTTGTCTTTCGAACAGCGATTAACTCATCATTTTCTCTTAGCGTAATGCATATTTTACCATTTTGACGTATGCTTTCAAATTCTGACAATGGCGTCTTTTTAATTATACCACCTTTTGTAGCAAACATCAAGTACTTATTTTCATCATCTCGAGAAACTTTAATAACACTATTTACTAATTCATCTTTTTCAATTTGTAATAAATTAATTATTGGTAAGCCCTTAGATTGTCTACTAAACTGTGGAATCTCGTAGCCTTTTAATCTATATACCTTACCCTTATTAGTAAAGAATAATGCATAATCATGTGTGGATAAATTTATTAAATGTTCAACATTATCTTCTTCATTAGTTGTCATTCCCTTTACACCTACACCACCACGATTTTGCGACTTAAATGTATCGGCAGTTGTTCTCTTAATATATCCTTTGCTTGTTAATGCTAACATAACGTTTTCTTCTGGTATTAATGATTCATCTTCGATATATTCAATAGCAGTCATATCAATATCAGTACGTCTTTCATCAGCATATTTTGCTTTAATTTCTAATAATTCTTCTTTAATAATGCTATAAATCTTTTCATCACTAGCTAAAATACCATTTAATTTATCAATTAAAGCCAATAACTCATTCAACTCATCTTCTATCTTAGAACGTTCTAAACCAGTCAAACGACGTAACTTTAATTCTAAAATAGCATCAGCTTGAATATCATCAAGACCAAATCTACTCATTAACTTTTCTTTAGCTAATGCATCAGTTTCAGCATTTCTTATGATGTTGATAACTTCATCTAAATTATCTAAAGCAATCTTATATCCTTCTAAAATATGAACTCTCTTTTCAGCCTTATCTAATTCAAACTTAGTTCTTCTGTAGATAACTTCCTTTTGAAATTCAATATATTTTGAAATAATTTCATATAAGTTCAAAGTTTTTGGTTTACCTTGATCTAACATCAAGAAAATAATACCATAAGTTGTTTGTAATTGTGTAAATTTATATAAATTATTTAATACAACATTTGCATTTGCTTCTTTTTTCAAATGAACTACTAAACGAATACCATCTAATGTAGATTCATCATGTAAATCAGCAATCCCTTCTAAAACTTTATCTCTTACTAACTCTGCGATACGAGTTCTTAAAGACATTTTAGTTACTTGATAAGGTATATCGGTAAATACTATCTGTTGTTTTCCATGATTTTCTTGTATTTCAGCATGAGCTCTCAAAGTAATAGTACCTCTACCAGTCTCATAAGCTTGTTTAATACCCTTGTTTCCTAAAATAGATGCTCCAGTTGGAAAATCTGGTCCTTTAATATACTTCATTAATTCTTCAACAGTTATATCATGATTATCAATATAAGCAACACAACCATCAATTACTTCCCCTAAATTATGAGGAGGAATATTAGTTGCCATACCTACAGCAATACCCATAGTACCATTTACTAATATATTAGGAAATCTTGAAGGCAATACTTTAGGTTCTTTCTTAGTTCCATCAAAGTTTGGATCAAAATCAACAGTATCTTTATAAATATCTCTTAATAACTCCAAAGAAATCTTTGATAATCTGGCTTCTGTATAACGATATGCTGCCGCACCAAAACCATCTATTGAACCAAAGTTACCATGCCCATCAACTAGTGGATGACGATAACTAAAGTCTTGAGCCATTCTTACCATAGCGTCATATACAGACGTATCACCATGTGGATGATATTTACCTAAAACCGCACCTACAGTAGTAGCACTTTTACGAAAAGCTTTATCTGGAGTTAAACCATCTTCATACATTGTGTATAAAATACGACGATGTACAGGTTTTAAACCATCTCTTAAATCTGGCAATGCACGCGCAATAATAACATCCATTGAATATTCTAAGAAGGAACTCTTCATTATATCAACAACATTTTTATTTTGTTTATTATCCATACTTCTTCACCTCCTAGTAATCCAAATTCTCAACATAGTGAGCATTTTCTTCAATAAATTTTCTTCTTGGTTCTACTTCTTCACCCATTAAAGTATTAAATACTCCATCAGCATCCATAGCGTCCTCTAAAGAAACTTGAACCAAAGTTCTATTATTAATATCCATTGTTGTTTCACAAAGTTCTTCTGGGTCCATTTCACCTAAACCTTTGTTACGAGCTATATCTACTTTAACATTTGCTGGTAAAGTTTTTAAAAATTCATTTTTTTCATCCTCTGTTAATACATAATGGAAATTTTTACCCCATGATATCTTAAACAATGGTGGTTGAGCTATATAAATATGTCCAGTTTCCAATAATGGTCTAAAGAATCTATAGAATAAAGTTAATAATAGAATTCTAATATGTGCTCCATCGACATCGGCATCAGTCATTATAATTATTTTGTCATATCTTAATTTATTGATATCAAAATCATCACCAATACCTGTACCAAACGCTGTTATCATACTTCTAATTTCTTCATTAGATAATGCTCTATCAAGACGTGCTTTTTCTACATTTAATATTTTTCCTCTTAAAGGTAATACTGCTTGTGTACGATTATTTCTACCACCAATGGCCGAACCACCAGCTGAATCTCCTTCGACGATAAAAATTTCACATTCTTTAGAATCTCTACTTGTACAATCTGTAAGTTTACCCCATTGATTTGATAAATCTAAACCATCTTTAGTTTTTCTTTGTAAATCACGAGCTTTTTTTGCTGCTTCACGGGCACGAGATGCCGTCATAGCTTTCTCTACAATACGCTTAGCAATCTCAGGATTTTCCATTAAATATCTTTCCAGTCCTTCACTAAACACATCATCAGCAATCTTTCTTACTTCAATATTTCCAAGCTTTGTCTTAGTTTGCCCTTCAAATTGTGGGTCTGGATGCTTACATGAAACAATCATTGTTAAGCCTTCTCTTACATCATCACCAATTAAAGCAGGCGCATTATCCTTTAACATCTTAGCACTTCTAGCATAATTGTTAATAATTCTTGTTAATGCTCTTTTAACTCCATCTTCATGAGTTCCCCCTTCATGAGTATGAATATTGTTAGTATAAGAATAAACTGCTTCATTATAGCCATCATTATATTGCATCGCAACTTCAATCAAAATATTATCTTCTTTACCTTCTACATAAATAACTTCCGGATTAATAGGGGTTTTATTCTTGTTTAATAAGTGAACAAATTCAATAATTCCACCCTCATAAACAAATTCATCTTTCCTATTATCTTCTCTTTCATCAATCAAGACAATTCTTAATCCCTTATTTAAAAAGGCAATTTCTTGTAATCTCTTAGCTAAAGTATCATAGTTATAAATTGTTGTTTCCTTAAATATTTCAGGGTCAGCTTTAAACCTTACTGTAGAACCTGTTCTATTTATATCACAATCTCCTATAACTTTTAGTGGTTCAACCGAATGTCCACCATTTTCAAAACGTTGAAAATATATTTTACCATCACGATAAATTGTTACTTCAAGCCATGTGGATAAAGCATTAACAACACTAGCACCTACACCATGAAGTCCACCTGATACTTTATATCCGCCACCTCCGAATTTACCACCAGCATGTAATACTGTAAAAATAGTTTCAACTGTGGATAAACCAGTTTTTGCATTAGTACCTGTAGGAATACCACGACCATCATCTTTAACTGCAATAACGTTGCCTTTTTCCACAACAACTTCAATATCATCACAATATCCTGCTAAAGCTTCATCAACAGCATTATCAACAATCTCCCATACTAAATGATGTAGCCCAGCTTCTCCTGTTGTACCAATATACATTCCGGGTCTTTTTCTTACCGCTTCCAAGCCTTCTAATACTTGAATATCATTATCATTATAATCATTATGTCCTACTTCTCTCATCAGTAGCCTCCTTTATCTTGCCATCATAAATTTCGATAATTTTACTATTATTCTTTATTGTTTCTAAGACATCATTTACATCAGTTGTAGTTATAAAAGTTTGTACTTCTTTATCAAGTAAATTTAAAATATTTTCTATCTTTTGCATATCTAGTTCACTAAATAAATCATCTAAAATCAATATAGGACTAGTCTTCTTAACTTTCTTAAATATCTCTACTTCACTTAATTTATAAGCAATAATGGCATTTTTTTGCTGCCCTTCTGAACCATAATCTTTTAATTTTTGACTATCTACAACAAAATCATAATCATCATGATGTACTCCAAAACCAGTTTTTCCTAGTAACATATCTTTATTTTGGTTCTTACTATATATTTCTAATAATTCTTCTTGCGTTTTATTTTCATAATCAGAAATATACTGTATACAAATCGTATTATTCCCACATATTTTACTATATTTATCCCCAATATTTTCTTGTATTAACTCTAAAAACCACTTTCTTTTTTGATACAAAATCATACCATAATCAATTAGCTTTTTTGTTAATACATTTAAATAATCATTACTAGCATTGGCATTCGCATACATTGTCTTTAAATACGCATTTCTTTGCTTAAGTACTTTATTATATTGGTTTAAAATCTTCAAATATTCATTATCTAATTGAGATAAATCAATATTCAAGTTACTTCTTCTAACTCCTGGCGAATCTTTAATTATTCTTAAATCATCAGGATTAAATAATACAACATTAATTTTCGATATATAATCACTTAATCTTGGATATTTATTGCTATCAATTTTAGCACTCTTACCTTCATTAGTTATAACGATATTATATTCATGTTTTATATTTTGTTCAACAACGCCTGAAATCTTCGTTAAATTTTTACCATTTTTTATTAAAATTTTATCCAAAGTTCCCCGAAATGATTTTGTTAAAGATAAAACATATATTGCTTCGATTAAATTAGTTTTTCCCATGCCATTTGGTCCTACTATCAAGTTCTTTTCTAAGGAAAAATTAATACTAAGTCGGTCATAGTTTCTAAAATTGAGCAATTTTAGACTCACTAAATGCATTCTATGCCTCTACTCTCTCTTATAGTAAAATAATAGGTATAAACAATACTCCTATACCTATTAACAATTATACCACATTATCTTTCTTTTTTGCTGGCTTTTTTGCTTTTTTGACGATTTTTCTTTCATTTAAAACATAATTTAATCTTGTTGCTCGCAAAATTAAGTTTGTAAAAGCATAGTATGAAATATTTATTAAAATTTTTGACTTATTTTTAAAGATTATTTCTGTACTGTTATCCCTTTTTCGGTAATCCTTAACATTATTTAAAGAAATCCATGAACATTCTTTACTTCTCGGTGAAGATGTTGGAAAAAATATAATATCTCTACTCTCCTCAATAATAATTGGCGATTTAGTAGCGTACCCAGTTAATATCTTAGTACCTCTTCTTCTGCCTTCAAACGTACTGCCAAAATATTCACAACTTTTCTTAATAATATTATAAGTATTATCTTTTATTAAATAAGATTTTGTCCCTTCATATATTCTAGCATTTGGATAATGGCTTATAATTGCCAATGTTTCTTCATTAATCTCATAATTTTTCATTACCTAATTCCCCCTTTGTTAATGAATTGCCCCTGTTATAACATAATCATTCTGTCGAAATTTATCGAATTTTGTCGAATTGTGGATAAAATTAAAGTTATCCACAAAAAAAGCACCCAAGTAGGCACTTTAAATATCTTAATAAGTCTTTAAAGGTAAGATTAATTGAATTAATGATTCATCTTCTGTTGATTTAATAACTATTGGTTTAACTTCACCATTTAATAGTATCAATATTTGTTCATCTTTAAATGTTCTTAAAGCTTCTAACATATACTTTGAACTAAAGGAAATATCCAAATTAGTATCAACATTACAATCTACTTTAACTCTTTCTTCAACTTTACCAATTTCACTAGCATACGAATTAATAACAAGTTCTTTATTACTTAAATGCATTTTAACAATGTTTTTATCCTTACTTTGAGTAAGTAGGGCTGCTCTATCTATTGCATTATAATAATCATTTAAATTAGTATTTAACATAATTTCAAACTCAGTTGGAATTAAATTATTAGTATTAGGATATGTACCAGCAAGTAAATTACTTTGGAAAGTAATATTTTTATATTTAAATAAAATCTTGTTATTAAATACATGCATTTCCATATCTTGTTCATCTGTTAATATCTTATCTAACTCTAAAACATTTTTACCAGGAATAACAATATTAACAGCTGATTCAGCTTCAACATTAAGTTTAACTGTCTTTTTAGCTAAACGATAGCTATCAGTAGCAATACATTCCAAAATATCTCCGGTAATTTTAAAGTTAAGTCCTGTAAGTAATGGTCTTAATTCTTGAGTAGAAATAGCAAATACTGTTTGACTAATAATTGTTTTAAATAAGTCACTGTTGATAATTATTGGATTTTTATGTTCATCTAATTTAATAGCTGGATACTCACTTGAATCTAGACAATTTAAATTATACTCTGAAGCTCCTGAAGATATTTTTATCTTTAATCCATCCACAACTTCAAAATTAATTAAGTCTTCTGGCATTTTTCTAATAATATCAACAATAAACTTACTTTGAATTATTATATTACCTAAACTTTCAACATTTTTAATTTCTTTATTTTCAATAAAAGACTTAATAGTTAACTCTGAATCACTAGCAGTTAAGTATAAACCTTCCTCTTTTAATTCAAATTTAATTCCATTTAATATAGGAATAACATTTTTAGTAGATATAGCTCTTGCTACATTCATTAAATTTTCTAATATAACATTTTTTTCTATTGTAAATTTCATATTTTCTCCTTCTTTTATATATATTCATAATCATAATACTGTGGATAATGTGGATAACTTTTTGCTTTTACCCATATTTATGCCAAATTTTGGGCATTTTGCCCTGTGGATAACTCAGATAGTTATCCACAATCCATTCACATGTTTAGATTTTTGCTTTAATTTCATTAACAATTTCTTGTAATTTTTTATTATCTTTAAGGTCTTCTGTGATTTTATCCACAGCATGAATTACGGTAGAATGATCTCTACCTCCAAATTCTAGGCCAATTCTTGGAAATGACTCATCGGTAAGCATTCTAGCTAAGTACATCGCAAGCATTCTAGGATACGCAATGTTCTTGGACTTTTTCTTTCCTTTTAGAACATCAATTGTAAATCCATAATAGTCCGCAACGGCCTTTTGAACCATGGAAATATCGTTATTTGAATAAATATTTTTACTTATATAATCCCCTAAAGCCTCTTGGGCAAAATCTAAATCTATCTTTGTTGGGGTATAAACAGCCACATAAGCTGCTAGTCTATTGATTGCCCCTTCAATTTCTCTTACATCCGTATCGCATGAGTTCGCAATGTACATAATTACATCATCACTTATCATTTTTGCAACACTAAGATACTTTATTTTATCTTTAATTATCCTTACTCTTAGGTCTAAATCCGGTGGATAAATATCTACGGGAAGTCCCCATGCAAACCTGCTTCGAAGACGCTCCTCTAGTAATTTTAAATCTTCTGGCGACCTATCAGATGTAATTATAATTTGCTTATTGTGACTGTGTAGTTCATTAAATGTATGAAAGAACCCTTGCTGTGTTTTTTCAGCTCCTACTAAGAATTGGATATCGTCTATCAACAAAACATCCACATCTCGATATTTATTTTTAAAATAATCAGCTCTTTCAAATGACGATTCTGCCCCGTTAGTACTGGCAATACTCGTATAATCATCCTTAAAATTCTCACTAGTTGTGTATAAAACTCTTAAATTACTATTTTCTACTATATAATTACCTATTGCGTGCATTAAGTGGGTTTTTCCTAGCCCACTTTTACCATAAATAAACAATGGATTATATATTTTACCTGGTTGTTGTGCCACTGCAATCGCCGCAGTTTTGGCAAATTTGTTAGTATCTCCAGTAACATAGTTATCAAAAGTAAACTCTTTTTTTAAATTCGTTATGAATTCTTTATTACTAGTTTTTTTAACTTCAGGAGTCTGGTTGTTGACAATTTCAAAGTTATCCACAGTCTCATCTTCTAGAACAAAAGAAATCTCATAAGTAACGTTAGTTAATTCAGTCAAAGCATCTTCCAAAAGCTGATACCAGCTAGTTTCTAGCACTTTTTTATGGACTGCCATTGGTACTTGAATGACGATTTTGTTCTTTAAAGTATCTATTTCATGTAATTTTAATGGTTTAAACCATGTATTAAATGTGATTGGATTTATTTTTTGTTGTAGCAATGATAGAAATTTGCTCCATAAATCCTGATTGTCCAAAATCATCACCCCGCTAACCAAATCTATCACCAGTATTGTACTCTATTTTTTAAATTTTGGGAAGTTTTTTTTAGTTATTCACAAGAAATTCACATGTTATCCACATTTTATCCACATTTTTTTCTCGGTGTATACTTATCTTTAATGACTTATCCACATTATCCACAATTTACTTATCAACAATGTGGACAAATTACCAAAAGTTATCCACAGCCCCTGTGGATAACTAATATTTAGTACATTTTTTGGCTGAAGTACGCCAAAAAAATGCCTGTGGATATTGTGGATAACTTTAAAAATCACCCATTTTTGGAGTAAAAGTTGTGCACAACTAAAAAGTTATCCACAGGTTGTTTTCATTTTATTGTTGATAAATTTTTCTAAATCGACACATCCTTACACTATATCCAATATTTTCCTTGACTTTTAAGCTAATTTAATATTATAATAACGTTGCTATTTAAGTTTAGGAGGTGCAAACTATGAAGAGAACTTTTCAACCAAACAATCGTAAAAAATCAAAAAAACATGGCTTCTTTGCTAGAAAAGAAAGCAATATTCTTAAATCAAGAAGAAAAAAAGGACGTAAAGTATTATGCAAATAAACCACAAAAAGTGGTTTTTTTCTAATTAGGTGAATTTTATGAAAAGAACAGAAATGGTCAAAAAATCAAAAGACTTTCAAAGTATAATAAATTATAAACATTTTTATAAAAATAAATATTTTGTTATCTACGTTTCTAAACCTGATAATACCATTTTAAAACCAAAATTTGGTATAGCTGTCGGCAAAGCCTTGGGAGATGCTGTTAACCGCAATTTAATGAAACGACGCGTTAGAAATATAATTGATAACAACAAAATATTATTTCCAAATAACCATAATTATATTATAATGATTAAAAGGACTTCCAAAGAGGCTAAGTTTAGTGAATTAAATGAGGCCTTATCAAGTCTAATAAAGGAGATAAAATGAAAAAAAATAATAAAATAAAAATATTTTTACTAGCGATTTTAGTAATGTTATCCACAGGTTGTACTAAATATGTTAAAGATGGTAACAAATCTGTAATCTATGAAGCAACTGGTCAAACGCTTACTGCAAACATACTATGTAAACCAGTAACTGAGGACCTATATAATATATATAAGGAAAACGAAGATAAACTAACTAACAAATTAGACGAATTACCAGATTGTAACAATTTTAGTGTAACAGACATTAAATATGTTAGTTTATGGGAAAGCTTTTTTGTTAAACCTCTAGCTTGGATAATTCTAAAAGTTGGAGAATTAGTTAAAAACTATGGTGTCGCTGTAATGCTTATAAGTGTTTTAATAAGAGCTATTATGATACCATTAACCAAAAAATCTATGGCTCAAACTGAAAATATGAAAAAAGCTCAACCGGAAATTAATCGTCTTGAAAAAAAATATGCTAATAAAACTGATAATGAATCATTAATGGCTAAGAGTCAAGAAACAATGATGATTTATAAAAAATATAACATTAATCCTGTTAGTGGTTGCCTTACTTCATTTATTCAGTTACCAATATTCTTTGCTTTCTTAGAAGCCATCAACCGTGTACCAGCAATTTTTGAAGGAACTCTATTTAATATGAATTTAGGTATGACCCCAATGACTGGTTTCGCTCATGGTAATTACATTTATATAATCTTACTTTTATTAATTATTGGTAGTACCTATGTAACATTTAAATTTAGTATGCAAAGTGCTGGTTCGACCGAAGCTGAACGCCAAATGAAAATGATGAGCACATTCATGATAATCATGATATCATTCGCTTCCCTAAGCTTGCCAACTGCCTTAGCATTATATTGGGTAGTAAATAATGTCTTTGCTATAATTCAAAATCTAATTGTTAAAAAGCTTATGAAAGTAGGTAAATAATGGAAAAATATACGTATACTGGTAAAAATTTAGATGAACTAAAAACCAATGCTTATCAAGAGTTAAATTTAGAAGAAAATGAATGTTTAATCAAAGTAACGGAAGATAAAGGATCTTTATTTAAAGGTCAATCATATACTTTAGATGTTTATAAAATAACTGATGTTGCTGCAGAAATTAAGAATTATTTAAGCGAATTATTAACTAAAATGGGTTTAGAAACAACATTTGAAACCAAAATTCGTGGTGAACAAATAACTATTAAAATGTTTTCTAATCAAAATAATATTTTAATCGGTCGTAATGGTCAAACTCTAAATGCTCTTCAACAAATAATAAGACAACACATCTTTAATATAATTGGCGTTTATCCTTATATATTATTAGACGTTGAAAACTACAAAGAAAAATGTGAAAATCATTTAGAAAAACTAGCTAAACAAATAGCACGAGAAGTAACTAAAACAAAACAGCCTGTTATTATGGACAACATGAACTCCTATGAAAGAAGAATTGTCCATAATACTCTAGCTAATTTTAAAAATATCACGACATTCAGTGAAGGCGAAGAACCTAATAGACATATCGTTGTCAAAATCAAGGAAGATTAAGTTCTTCTTTTTTTTGTTTATTTTTTGCAAAATGTGATATAATACGACGGAAAGGACGGATAATCATGGACGACACTATTGTATCTATCTCAACATCCCTCGGTGTAGGAGCTATTGCCATTATAAGACTAAGTGGCCCTAAGGCAATTGAGATTGTTAATAAAATATTTAAAGGAAAAGACTTAACTAAAGTAGATAGTCATACCATAAATTATGGCTATATTAAAGAAAATGATACTATTATTGACGAAGTTTTAGTAAGTATCATGCGTGCTCCAAAAACTTATACTACAGAAGATGTTGTAGAAATTAATACGCATGGTGGTATAGCAACCACTAATAAAGTTTTAGAACTTTGTTTAACCAATGGCGCTCGCCTTGCCGAGCCAGGAGAATTTACTAAACGGGCTTTTTTAAATGGCCGCATTGATTTAACCCAAGCTGAAGCCGTTGAAGATATCATAACCTCAACGACAGATAAATCTTTAAACTTATCAATGAACCAATTAACCGGTTCTTTAAAGAAGTTAATTACCGAGACTCGTAAAACCATGGTTAACTTAATGGCGAATATCGAAGTAAACATCGATTATCCAGAATACGAAGACGCTGAAAATATAACTATTCCGCTTTTAAAAGAAAAATTAGTGCCTATCAAAAATAAACTATCCAAACTTTTAGAAGAGTCCAAAAATGCCAAAATAATCAAAGATGGTATCGACATTGCCCTAATTGGCCGTCCAAACGTTGGTAAATCAAGCCTTTTAAATCTTTTTTTAGAAGAAGAAAAAGCCATTGTTACAAACATTGCTGGTACAACTCGTGACATAGTCGAAGGCCAAACTATTATAAATGGTATCAAAATTAACTTTATCGATACTGCCGGTATTCGTAATACTACTGATGTAGTTGAAAAAATTGGCGTTGAAAAAAGTAAACAAATGATATCCAAGGCTGATTTAAACATCTTAATTTTAAATAACAATGAACCTTTAACTAATGAAGATAAAGAGCTCCTTGAATTAATCAAAACCAAACCAAGTATAATATTTATTAATAAAAATGATTTAGAAACGAAGTTAGATTTAGAACAAATGCCAAATGTTGTTCAAGGTAACACCCTATCTTTAGAAGGAATAAAAGATTTAAAACAAAAAATAATCGAATATTTTAATTTAGAAAAGATTGAAGTTAAAGACGCAACTTATTTAACAAACGCTCGTCAAAACGCCTTAATCAAAAACACCATATCCAATATTGACCAAGCCTTAGAAGATATAGAAACCGAAGTCCCAGTCGATATGATAGAAATAAATATCCGTGCTGCTTGTGATACTTTAGGTGAAATAATTGGTGCTACGTATAAAGACGAATTGTTAGATGAATTATTCTCTAATTTCTGTTTAGGAAAGTAAGTGATAATATGAAAAATTATGAAATAATTGTTGTAGGTGGCGGTCATGCTGGTTGTGAAGCATCTCACATTGCAGCCTATAAAGGCCATAAAACTGCCTTAGTAACTATGAATATCAAAAATATTGCAGATATGCCTTGTAATCCTTCAATAGGAGGTACTGCTAAAGGAATAATAGTTCGTGAAATCGATGCTTTAGGTGGTTTAATGGGTCGTGTTGCCGACCGCTCCCATTTTCAAATCAAAATGCTAAATAGTGGTAAAGGTCCTGCTGTAAGGTCTCTCCGTGCTCAAGCTGATAAAATAACCTACCCTAAAAATATGCTTCAAGAACTAAAAAAGCTAGATAATCTTGATATCATTGAAGGTATGGTTGAAGATATTATAGTTGAAGACAACGTAATTAAGGGAATTATCCTTGAAAATGGTGAAAAAATAATGTGCCAATGTCTAATTTTAACAACTGGTACTTATCTTAAAGGAAGCATTTTATGCGGTGCCGAAAAACACCCTGGTGGTCCTCATGGTGAAAGAAGAAGTAACTATCTAAGCGATAATTTAAAGAAAAATGGTCTTCATATTCAACGTTTAAAGACCGGAACTCCTCAAAGAATAGCGGCTTCCTCAATTGATTTTTCAAAAATGAAACCAGAAACTGGCGACGATACCTATTGGACATTCTCTCATGATTTCCCTCCTCAATATAAAATAAACGAACAACAAAAATGTTATCTAATCTATACAACCTTAGAAACTAAAAAAATCATTGAAGATAATTTAGATAAATCAAGTATGTATGGTGGATACGTTGAAGGTATTGGTCCAAGATATTGCCCTTCAATTGAAGATAAAATCGTCCGTTTCCATGATAAAGATCGCCACCAACTTTTCTTAGAGCCAGAATCTCTATATTATGACGATTGGTATCTACAAGGTTTCTCAACTTCGATGCCTCATGATATCCAAGAACAAATGGTTCATTCCCTACCTGGCCTTGAACATGCTAAAATAAGCAAATATGCTTACGCTATTGAATACGATGCTATTGACCCACTTCAAATCAAGCCTTCTCTAGAATCTAAAGTTCTATCTGGCTTATTTACGGCTGGCCAAATAAATGGCACTAGTGGTTATGAAGAAGCTGCCGGTCAAGGTATAATTGCTGGTATTAATGCAGCCTTAAAATTAGAACAAAAAGACCCATTAATATTAAAAAGAAATGAAGCTTACATTGGCGTTTTAATAGATGATTTAGTAACTAAGGGAACTCAAGAACCTTATCGTATGTTAACTAGTCGTGCCGAATTTAGATTAATTCTTCGTCATGACAACGCTGACTTAAGATTAAGAGACATAGCGTACAAAGCAGGAACCATTTCTCAAGAACAATACGATAATTTAAATCTAAAAAAGCACCAAATTCAAGAATTAACTAAGATTTTACAAGATAATAAATTAAAATTAAACGACGAAACTAAAAAAATATTTCAAGAAAACAACATTGAAGTACCAAGTATTTCAACATCCTTCTATCAATTATTAAAACGTCCAGGAACATCTATTCAATTTATTAATAAACTATTAGATTTTAACTACCCTGAAGCTGTTTTAGAACAAGTTGAAATATCTACTAAGTACGAAGGATATATCGTTAAAACTAATAAGGAAATCGAAAAAATGTTGAAGTTAGAATCTAAACAAATACCTAAAGATATAGATTATTCTAAAGTAACAAACTTAGCTAGCGAAGCCCGTCAAAAATTAGAAAAAATTCGTCCGGCTACCATTGGCCAGGCTACCCGTATTTCTGGTGTTAACCCAGCCGATATTTCCATTCTTACTATCTATTTAAGAAAGGAATATCCTCATGAATAAAGAAGAATTTATAAATGCTGTATCAAACCTAGGTTTAAATCTAACATCCCAACAACAAAAAAACTTAGAAATATACCAATCATTCTTAGAAGAATATAATAAAACAACTAATCTAACAACTATTGTTAATGAGCCAGATGTTTATTTAAAACATTTTTATGATTCTTTAACAATTATTAAAGAAATAGATTTAACCAAAGTTGATACTCTTTTAGACATAGGTACTGGTGCAGGATTTCCAGGTATGGTTTTAAAAATATGCTATCCTAATCTTAATGTTACTTTGCTTGATTCCAACAACAAAAAACTAACCTTTTTAGAAAGTTTAAAAAATAAATTAAATTTAGAGGTTACTCTTATTCATGGTCGTGCCGAAGAATTTATTACTGACAACCGTGAAAAATTTGATGTCGTTGTAACTCGTGCTGTAGCATCCCTTCCTATCCTTTGTGAACTTGCAATTCCTTACTTAAAAGTAAACGGTTATTTTATTGCTATGAAATCAAATGCCTTAGAAGAAATCGCTGCCAGCACTACTATCTTATCTAAGTTAGACAGTAAAATAATTAATATCAATGAATTTGAATTACCTCATGAACATTCTAAAAGAACATTAATAAAAATAGAAAAATTCAAACCAACCAATCATAAATTTCCAAGACAATATAATCAAATAAAAAAAGAAGTAAGTAATCTCCTAACAAAATAGTGGTTACTTACTTTTTAAATTCTATAAAAAATAAAACTATTATTATAATTAAAATATAAAAATAACTCTTCATATAATACCAAAATCTATCATTTTAAAATATCTTTAAGTAAAAAAATTATGGTTGCAAAAAAATTCAATATAGAGTATTATTAATATAGATAAGTATGATAAAGGGGCTGATTTATAATGCAAATGGAATCACAAATAGTACAGGTAAATATCGACGATATAATCCCAAATAGGTTTCAACCACGACTTTCTTTCGACGATCAAGGTCTAAAAGAACTAGCGGCGTCTATAAAAGAACATGGGATAATTCAACCCTTAGTATTACGCAAACTTGGCAGTAAATATGAAATAATCGCTGGCGAAAGAAGATATAAAGCATCCCAAATGGCTGGCCTCACTACAGTTCCTGCTGTAATTTCTAATATTGACGATAACTCCAGTGCCGAAGTAGCATTAGTTGAAAATATCCAACGAAGAGATCTAACCCCAATTGAAGAAGCTAGAAGCTACAAAAATCTTCTTGATAAAGGCTATCTAACTCAAGAACAACTAGCTAAAAAAATGGGTATCTCACAATCTGCTATTGCCAATAAACTCCGTCTTCTAAATCTTGATGATGAAGTCCAACAAGCTCTTTTAGAAGGAAGAATAAGCGAACGTCATGCCCGTGCCCTTCTATCACTAGATAGTAAAACTGCCCAAAAAGAATGGCTTAACCGCATTATAACTGACCGTATGACTGTAAGACAACTAGACCAAGAACTAAAACAAGTTCTAAAGAAAAACACTACTAATAAAGAAATTCCTTTAGTAGATATCAATCCAAACGTTGAAGAAATCAAAGATAAAGCTGTAGATATCAATCCAAATAAAAATAGAAATGTGGCGAATATGATGGTACCAGAAGATGTTCTAACTGACTATAGTAGTTCCCTACCTCAAAATCCTAGCAATATGACAACAATTAATGTTCCAAATAGCATGGATATAATGTCTAACATGCCTACTGAAGACAACCAAAGTCCAGTCAATAAATTCTTTAATACCTTAGAAAGTACTCCGGCTAATGTTAATGGGAACAATGCCTTCTCTGCTGAAAATACTTTTAATATGAATAGTGCTCCTGAGTTAAATTTCAACTTTGATACTCCAACTTCTTTCGATACTTTAACTACACCAGAACAACAACCTAAAAAAGATATTGAAATCTTTGACCCAACTCCAAAACAAGAAGAAACCATTGCAACCCCAGCTCCTGATTTTAATACTTTCGAAACCCCAATTGAATTAAACCCAAATAATCGTTTCTTCACTCCGGAACCAAATAATACTACTCCAGCATACCAAGAATCAACACCTAAACAAGAAGAATTATTTGACCCCATGAGTATGGTGGAATCACTTGAACCAATTAACCAAGTTTCAAGTTCACTAAATAATTCCATTACCACGATAAAAGAAACTATAACTAAACTCCAAAATCAAGGAATTAGAATAAGTTACAATGAAACTGACGAACCTTTAGAACACAAAATAACGATTATTATTGATAAATAACAAAAATGACTGCTTTATCTGGCAGTCTATTTTTTTACATTTAATACTTTTATGCCACAAATACGGCAAAATTCCAAGTATGTTTCTAACTTTATATTAATCGTACCTCTTTCAACAGCTTTCACCCATTGAACTGATTTGTGCATCTTTTTAGCTAACTCTGGTTGTGTAATATTAGCACTCTCTCGAATAAATTTAAAAACATCAGGAACATTATAATCTTCAAAACTAATTTTCATGAATTTCACCTGTTAACTTTATATCAAATAGCTATCAAGCAATAGCAAAAAAGTCTACTCCCACTAGACCATGAGGCGTCACAAAAGGTCTAGTTAAAATAAACCTTATAATAATAAATTTTATCAAAAAAGATAACACCCCTTAATCATAATAATTTTAATTATTCGACAATATTTTCCTTATTATCTTCGCTTTCCATTTCACTATTTACATACTCACTACCTTTAACATAATAGTAAACGTACATCTTTTTATCATTAACCGCTTGATTACCTGTTACCGCATCCAGTGGCACCCCTACTACATTCTCCGGCACATCATACCACCTAGCCTCTTTATCTTTTAAATACTCCTCAACAGTATTTACCCATATATTCTTCGAAATATTTCCATCGGCCGGTTGCATTTGTCTATTATCGTCATACCCGTTCCAAACTAACATCAAAATATCAGGATTATACCCAATCATATAACAATCTGTCCCCGACGACCCCGTCTTCATAGCATACTTTCGACTTATCTTTGATCCTAAGCTAATAATCGTTGGCGTGTTATAATCAATAAAAGCCGAATTATATGTCGCCGTTAGCATTTCATTTAAAATAAACGTGTAATTAGAATTTAAAACTTGAGTACTATTATCTTTCTTTTCGTATAAAACATTTCCATGCATATCCGTAACTTTCAAAATTACACTCAAGTCTCTCTTATATCCATTACTAGCTAAAGTAGTATAGGCATTAGCAAAATCTCGCATCGAAATCTCTGCCGTCCCCAAAGGTAACGACGGAATAGCCGGTAAGTCTTTTTCTATCCCCATTCTCTTCGCTGTTTCAACTAACGTATCTTCTCCTAAAAACAAATGGGTCTTCACTGCATAAATATTATCACTATAACTTAATGCCGCCGCCATCGTAATCTCTTTATTGGCATATTTTTTATTATAATTTTGTGGTGAATACGTATCATTATTAGCGAATACAAACGTTGTTTCCTCACTTAAAAACTTCGACGACGAGGTCATTCCATTTTCTAACGCCGCATAATAAAGCAGCGGTTTCATAGTACTTCCCACTTGTCTTTCCGCACTAACTATTCTATTAAATTGACTTTTGTTATAATCTCTTCCTCCGACTAACGCCATAATATTTCCTGTATTGGGGTCAATTATCATACTAGCCACTTGCATATCATTATCTGGCATATATTCATTAATATTTTTCTCTAAAATACCCTGAAGTTCTACATCCAAAGACGTATAAATCTTCAAACCACCCGTTTCAATTAATGATTTCGGTATCGCAAGTTTATCTAACTCACTCTTAACCACATCTTGATAATACATCAACGTATCTAAATTATTCTCGCTTCTCTTCCCGTATAAACTCAAAGTCTCGGTAAATAAATTATCCGCATCTTCTTCACTTAACTTCTTATTATTAACCATAGCTTTTGCTACAACCTTACCTCTTAATATCGCATCGTCATAATTACTAATCGGGTTATAATAACTAGGACCCTTAGGAATACCTGCTAAAACAATACTTTCCTCCAAAGTCAAATCATTTGCACTTTTATTAAAATAATACTCTGCTGCACTACCAATTCCAAAATTACCTTGTCCAAAATTTATCGTATTGATATATCCTTCTAATATCTCATCCTTACTATAATGCATCTCTAGCTTTAAAGTAAGCCAAGCCTCCTCTATCTTTCTTTCCCACGTCTTATCAAAATCTAAATACAAATTTTTAACATACTGCTGAGATATTGTACTAGCGCCACCAACTACTTTCCTACTTTTTATATTCTGCAACATAGTTTTTATAATTCTTAAATAATCAAAACCCTTATGCTTATAAAAATTTTTATCTTCAATACTTATTATGGCATTCAAAAAATCTGGTGAAACATCACTCAAACTTACCCACTTCGAGGTCCCACTTCCTTGGTACACAATCGTTTCATTATGGTCATAAATATAATACTGTCCCGTCGTTTTAATATCTAATACCGGACTAATATAAGCCATAAAATAAAGCCCTAAAATACTTACAACACCCAAGACCAATAATAGACAAAATACCTTAAAAAGTCGCTTAAATCTCTTCAAAATTCTTCACCCTAACACTATTATGTAAAAAAAATGCGTTTTTATGTAGTCAATTTCCAATCTCTATGTTATAATGTTTTAGAAAAAAACGGAGGGCTGTTTTTTGAAGAAAAAATTAGATATAAATTTATTAAAAAATAACAATTTAACATATACTAAAAAAGATGTATCATACGATACATACGACAATATTATAAAATACAACTTAGACGATGTTATAAATACTCTAGAATTACTCGAAGACGGCGTAATATTCACTAGAGAAAACGACGAATATTTATTTAATTTAAAACTATCTAAAGATCAAAATACTTGCCGTTATTTACTTAAAGAATTAGATAGTTACATTGATATCGTAGTAGATGATGGTCAAATTATAAAAGAAGATAATAAGCTAACTATTAATTATCAAATCGAAAGTGACGACGAATTTACTACCATTGAATTATTTCTAAAGTAGGGTGAGATTATGAAAGAAAAAATAAAAGAAATATTACTTCAAAGTTTAAAAGACAATAATATTGAATATGAAGAAGATATTATTATCGAAAATCCAAATAATAAAGATAATGGGGACTATTCAACTAACTTAGCATTACGTTTAACTAAGATTTTACATAAAAATCCCTTAGAAATAGCCCAAAGTATTACCGATAAAATAAATAGTAATTTATTTACCAAAGTAGAAATTGCTAAACCTGGTTTTATTAACTTTTACATGGATAAAAAATATTTATTAGATAATATTAATACTGTCTTAGAACTTCAAGAAAACTATGGCCGTAACAATATTGGTAATCATAAACGTTATAACTTAGAATTTGTAAGTGCCAATCCAACCGGCATTTTGCATTTAGGAAATGCTAGAGGAGGAGCATATGGTGATTCCTTAGCGCGTATCTTAAGGTTTAGTGGCTATGACGTAACCGAAGAATACTATGTTAATGATGCTGGTAATCAAGTTAACAACCTCGCTTTATCAATTGAGGCTAGATATAAAACTATTTGTGGTATTCCTACTGACTTACCAGAAAATGGTTATCATGGTCAAGAAATTATTGAAATTGCTAAGAACTTATATAATGAACACCAAGATACTTTATTAAATGAAGATATCGAGTATTACAAAAATCTTGGTATCAATATTCTTTTAGATAAAATCAAAAAAGTATTAAAAGACTATCGCATTAACTATGATGTCTATACTAGCGAAAAATCAATTTATAAAACCCATCCAATTCCTGAAATTATAAATAAATTAACTATTAATGGTTATACATATGAACAAGAAGGCGCTACTTGGTTAAAAGCTAGCGAACTAGGAGATACTAAAGACCATGTTTTAGTTAAAGCTGACGGCCTATATACTTACTTAGTACCAGATATTGCTTATCATATCGATAAAATTGAAAGAGGGTATGACCATTTAATCGACGTTTTTGGCACTGACCACCATGGTTATGTTGCACGCCTTAAAGGCTCCCTAAAGGCCCTAGGTTATAACCCCGATATCTTAGATGTTAAACTATTACAATTAGTAAGATTAGTATCTAATGGTGAAGAAATAAAAATGAGTAAACGTACCGGTAAAATAGTATCTCTTCAAGAACTAATTGACTTAGTAGGCATAAATGCTGCAAGATACTTCTTCGTAAGTAGATCCCTAGATACTCAAATGGATTTTGACTTAGACCTAGCCACTAAAAAATCTAACGAAAACCCTGTTTATTACGTATCATACGCTTACGCTAGAATCTGCAATATTTTAAATAATTACGAAGGAAAAATAACTAACGTTATAGAATATAAAACCATAAATAGTCCTGAAGCATATAATGTCTTAGAACAAATTTATAAATTTAACGAAGTAGTAATATCCGCTGCAACTAAAGAATTACCTCACTTAATTACTAATTACGTCTATGATTTAGCAGAGTCATTCCATTCACTATATTCTAAAGAAAGAATAATTACGGAAGATAAAGAAAAAACCAACGAATACTTAAATTTAATTAGTGCTGTTAAAGTAACAATTAAAAATGCATTAGATTTAATTGGTGTTATACCACCAGAAAAAATGTAGGAGGAAATTTTATGAAATTAAAAGATTTAACCCAAGCTGAATTAGAAGCTATGAGTTATGATGATATAGCGTACTTAATATTAAGCGAAGAAAAAAAGGAGACCAAAATAACTGACCTTTTTAAAAAAGTTTGTGATTTACTAGGGTTATCCCAAGCAGAATACGAAGCAAAAATAACTGATTTTTTCCAAGTGCTATCTACTGACCAAAGATTCGTTATGGTTGATAAAGGTTACTGGGATTTAAAGAGTAATCATAAGGCTAATATTATTATGGATAATGATGATGAAGACGAAGAAGAAAAAGAAGAAGAGGAAGAAGACGAAGAAACAACTGAAGAAAACGATGATTTATTCTATGATGAAGATTCAACTGACGACGATACAGCTGATGATGATTTAAAAGATTTAGTAATCGTAACCGATGATGACGAAGAAAATGCAAACCTTTAACGTTTGCTTTCTTTTCTCTTCCACGATATAATACATAAAGAAGGAGTGAAATCATGAAAGAAAGACTAGAAACTATAATAACTAAATATGAAGACCTAAAACAAGAACTCACAAAACCCGAAGTTTTAGCAGACTATAATAAACTAAGAACTTTATCAAAAGAACAAAAAGACTTAGAAAGCATTGTTAATAAATATAAAGAATACTTAACTAGTGAAAAAAATATTGAAGACGCTAAAATATTAGCTAATGATCCGGAAATGCATGAATTAGCTGAAGAAACTTTAGCTGAAGAAACTGCTAATAAAGAACGTTTAGAAAAAGAACTTGAATTAATGTTAATTCCTAAAGACCCTAATGACGATAAAAATATTATTATGGAAATAAGAGGAGCAACCGGAGGCGACGAAGCCAATATCTTTGCTGGCGACTTATTCCGTATGTATTCTAAGTACGCTGAAAAACAAAATTGGAAAATTGAAATTCTCCATGAAGTAGAGGGTAGTGCCGGTGGATATTCCCAAATCGAATTTATGATTAGAGGTGAAAATGTCTATTCAAAATTAAAATTTGAAAGTGGTTCGCATCGTGTTCAAAGAGTTCCAGTAACCGAAACTCAAGGTCGTGTTCATACTTCAACTGCCACAGTGCTTGTTATGCCCGAAGTAAATGTTGATGACGTTGAAATCAAAGAAAGTGATTTAAAAATAGATGTTTATCACTCTAGTGGTGCTGGTGGTCAATCTGTTAACACATCAAACTCTGCTGTTCGTATCACTCATATTCCAACAAATACTGTTGTAACTTGTCAAATAGAAAGATCACAATTAAAAAATAAAGAAAAAGCAATGAAAATGCTAGTGGCTAAACTTCAAGATGCTGCCGAAGCTAAAGCTGAAGCTGAATTAGGTCAAAACCGTAAAAAAATAGGAACCGGCGATAGATCAGAAAAAATTAGAACTTACAACTATCCTCAAAATAGAATAACTGACCATCGTATTAACTTTACTATTATGGAACTAGACCGTGTTATGGAAGGTAATCTAGACCCAGTAATCGAAGCTTTAATAAACGAAGACCAAAGACTAAAACTTCTAGGAGATACTAATGAATAAACCAGAGTTTATCTCTAATGTAGATTTTGAAATCTTAAAATCAATGTATCCCGATAATATAGACGAGGTAATTCAAAAACTAAATAATCATTATCCCGTTCAATACTTAATTGGTAATGTTAATTTTTATGGCTATCAAATATTTGTTGACGAAAGAGTACTAATTCCGCGTTTTGAAACCGAAGGTTTAGTTGAAGAAACTCTAAAACTCATTAAATTTAAAAATATAACTCCCAAAATTATCGAAGTAGGAACGGGTAGTGGCTGTATTGCTATCGCCTTAAGTAAAGAATTAAATACCCATGTAACTGCTATCGACATATCAAAAAGTGCCCTTGAAGTAGCAACCAAAAATGCTTTATACAACGAAGCTAACGTTACTTTCCAATTAAAAGACATCAAAACTGGCGACTTTAATTCTAAATACAATATTTTAATAAGCAATCCACCATATGTTAAATACGACGAACCAGTTGATCCTGCAACTAAGTTTGAACCTCAAAACGCCTTATTTGCGGACCATAATGGGTTAGAATTTTATGAAGTAATTTTAAAACGCAGCCATGAATTTATGGAATCAACAAACATAATAGCGTTTGAAATTGGAGAAACTCAAGCTCCTGAAATCGAAATACTAGCTAAAAAAGAGTATCCTAACGCTAATGTCATAGTCAAAAAAGACTTACAAGGCCGAAATCGTTATTTATTTGTAATAAATGATTAAACTTAAAATAATTCACTCAATATAATGTTGGGTGATTTTTTATAAAAAAGATAATAATAATTTTATTCGTTGTAGCAAGCTTCTATATTTTATCAACTCCTAAAGAAGAACAAATAACCATACCAGATACTTCCATTCGTTTCCGCATCATTGCTAACTCCAATTCTTTAGAAGACCAATTAGAAAAAAATGAAATCAAACAAGACTTAATTACAAACGTTATTCCTAAAATGTTAAATAACAATATTTCTTCTTCTAGGGCGTCTATTAAAAACACCATACCATTACTAAAAGAACAACTAAATACCTATAATATCCCATATTATCTAAACCTTGGCCAAAACTATTTTCCTGAAAAAAACTACAAAGGCGTAACATACGATGCCGGAAACTATGAATCTCTAGTCATAACTTTAGGTAGTGGACTAGGGGATAACTGGTGGTGTGTTCTGTATCCACCTTTATGTTTAATCGAAGGTGAACCAAACTTAGATAACGTAACTTTTAAAAGCTACATCAAAGAGTACTTAAATAATTCTAATTAATAAATTTACACTCACCTTAATATAAATAATTAGGGTGATTTTTTTGATTAATATACTAATTTGGATAGCTATTGCCCTAAGTATGGATACATTTTCTTTAGCACTATCCTTAGGAACTATGAACTTATCGTATAAAAAAGTATTATTTTATCCGTTACTAGTTGGCGTCTTTCATTTTATCTTTCCCCTTATAGGACGCTTACTAGGAGATATCATTTTAAATATTATAATTATTGGTTCCCAAAAACTCCTAGGGCTAATTTTTTTAATTTTATTCTTAAAACTACTTTATGATATGAAAAAGGGTAGTAAAGACACCATTAAAATTAGTAAAATATCACTAATTCTTCTAGCCATATCGGTTTCTTTAGATAGTTTAACTACCGGCATAGGGCTAAATGCAATAACAAAAAGTATCCTCCTTCCTTCTTTAATCTTCCAAGTAGTCAGTACCACATTTACTTTTTTAGGTTTGTTAATCGGTGCCAAAGCCAGTAACTCCCTGGGGAACCTTGCCAATTACTTTGGTCTTTTAATCTTACTCATTCTTGCTCTAGCCCATTTATGTAAATAACATGTAATAAAAATTGACTAACACTCAAAAACAAGATATATTAAATATAAGAAATAACTTATTTTATAAAGGAGGCTTTATATGCCAAAATTAATTATTGAAGGTCAAAATACCTTAACTGGAACCATAAAGATTAGTGGCGCTAAAAATAGTGTGGTGGCGCTTATTCCAGCCGCTGTTTTATGCGAAACCAATTGTACTATCGAAAACGTTCCTAATATTGCCGATACTAAATCACTTATTGATATTATGGAAAAACTTGGTTGTAAAATAGATTATACTAATGAAACTCTAAACATTGATACATCTTCCTTACAAAATGTTCTAATTCCAGAAGAACTTTCTAAAAAACTTCGTGCATCTTACTATTACATGGGTGCTTTGCTAGGCCGTTATAATCATGTTGAAATTTATTTTCCTGGTGGCTGCAACATCGGCTCTAGGCCAATTGACCTTCATCTAAAAGGCTTCGAAAAATTAGGAGCTACTATTACAATCGAAGGCAATAAGTACATAATTGACGCTAAAAAACTAATCGGCGCTAAAATATACCTTGACTTTGCCTCTGTAGGAGCTACTATCAACATCATGCTAGCAGCTGTCAAAGCTCATGGTATAACTCAAATATTTAATGCTGCTAAAGAGCCGGAAATCGTCAATATAGCCATGTTTTTAAATAATATGGGTGCTAAAATAACTGGTGCTGGTACTTCATGTATCAAAATTGAAGGAACTACTAGCCTAGACAATGGTCGTATTGAAACTATCCCTGATAGAATTGAAGCTGGAACTTATCTAATTGCCGGCGCTTTAATTGGTCAAAATCTAAAAATTAAAGGTATTATCAAGGAACATTTAGAAGCCCTTCTATCTAAAATGAAAGAAATGAATATTCCTCTTGATATTTATGAAAATGAAATAATTGTTAGTAAACCCGATACTTACAAACCTATAAATGTTAAAACTCTAGTATATCCGGGCTTTGTTACTGACTTAGGTCAACCAATGCAAACACTTTTAACTCAAGCCACTGGAACTTCTATTTTTGAAGAAACAATCTATGAGAACCGTATGGGCCATGTTAAATATCTAAATCTTATGGGCGCTAATATCAAAGTTAATAATCAAACTGCCTTCATAACGGGTCCTTCAAAATTAAAAGGAACAACAGTTATTGCCACTGACCTAAGAGCAGGTGCTTCCCTAGTTCTAGCCGCCTTAATAGCATCAGGCACCACAACCATTGAAGAGGCATCTCATATTTTAAGAGGTTATGAATCTATCGTTGAAAAATTATCTAATGTTGGTGCTAAAATAACTTTGTCCGAATAAGATAGTAGTGAGATAGTAGTGTAGACTACTATTTTTTTGAGGAGTAAATTATGAAAATAAAATTACTATTTCTAACCATAGCCTCATTATTGTTAACTTATTTAATATTTACAACTAACATTGATAATCGTTTAGACATAGTATCTCTATATGATACCACTACTACTACAATTCCTAACTACAACGACTATCTTATTAAGTACTTAGATAATAATGTATCATATTCTATAAACCAAAAATATTCCCATAAAAATCTCGAAATTGAAAATATCATATCTAATATAAATTCTAATAAAAATAAAATTCAAGAAAAAATTCATGATGCAGAGATTGTAATTCTTTATTTCGGCGACTTTGAGCTTTTAAACGAACAAGTAACACCCACTGAACTTCTAGAAGAAACAGAAAATCTCTTTAAGATAATTCGCAAAATCAATTCTAAACAAATAATCTTTTTATCTCCTGTAAATATTAAATCTTCTTATATGTATAAATCTTTATGTCAAAAATACAAAATATCATATATTTATACTGCTTCTTACTTAGAAAAAGCAGAAATTAATAACAATCTTATCAATGAAACAGGTCATCAAAAATTAGGTAAAATATTATATTCTACTATTTCAAATACCTGGAATTTGTAAATTACTGCCACTCTTTGTAAAAAAAATCACTCAAATTTATTGAAATTGCTAAAAACTATGATATAATACATAAGACGAAGCGAAATCTATGTTATGAATATAACATGGCGGAAGGAGAGATATAATGAAAAAGGGTATACATCCAGAAATGCATGAAGTTGAAGTTCGTTGTGCATGTGGTAACACTTTTACAGTAAAATCTACAAAAGAATCAATTCAATGTGATGTTTGTAGCGCTTGCCATCCATTCTACACTGGTTCTCAAGCTAGAGCTAAGAAGACTGGTTCAGTTGAAAAATTCAACCGTAAATATGGCTTTACTGACGAAAATAAGACTGCCTAATTGCAGTTTTTTTTCATATCTTCTTTTACTTAAAACATCAAAACAGACGTCAACGTGGGTGAAATTTTATTCCCTTTTTACCCCATTTATATTATAATTTTTATTATGGGAGGCTATAATGCAACAAGAAAACCTAATCAAAGTCCTTAAGTATATCAATGCTAAAACTGATATTGCCATATCAAAACTTTTCTTTGAATACTTAAAAGATCACAATAAATATAAAATAAGTCCCAGTGATTATAAAATATACGAATTCTATAAACTAACTAAGAACGAAAAAGAAAATATAATAACTAAAGGACAAAGTAAACAAGTAATTAAAAGATTAAATAAATTAACTAATGTTAATGAATATAAATTAAAAAATCAATTTTATAAAAAGTATAATTCTTACTTAAATCGTCATTGGTTAGAACTAACTGGCTCTAATATCGCCGAATTTTACGACTTTGCTAATAAGTATACTCATCTTTTAAGTACCACAAATGATATCACCATTAGCAAAAATACCATAACCCCTGATTTAAAAAATTATACTAAATTATATAATGAACTAGTTTTAAATGGTAAGTCAATTATTGAAGAACCGCTAACTGAAATGGAACCCTTATCTTCCTTAAATCCTAATGCATTTAATATCATAAGAATGATAACTTTAAATAATGAAATAATTTATTCCTATCTAATAACAATGTATAATGAAACTGAGCTATTCGCTCCCATAAATATTGAAACGGGAATAATTGATTATGATGCCTGTGATTTACTAAAGAATACTTACGATTTTCACCCTATAACTAGCCAACAAATAAACTGGCTAACTATTCCAAAATGGCCTAGAACCAAGAGATTTACTCTTAAAATAGCCTTAGAAAACCCCGATTTAAAATATCAAGAAATTGATTTAATCATGTCTACAAACGGACCCGCTTTAATTAAAATAAACCCTAGTCCAAACTACCAAAACATAGAATTAATGAATTTAATATATAAAAAAGATAGTTTAAAAAAAATATTAAAAGAAGAAGGAGAATAAAATATGAGTATATATATAGCCTCTGATCATAGAGGAATATCTTTAAAAAATTATTTAATAACAGAGTTAGAAAGAAATCACAATGTTATCAAAAGTGATTTAGTAAACTATGATACCGACGATTATCCTGATTTCGCTTTTGATGTTTGTAACCACATGTCTAAAGAAGAAGATATTGCCATCTTAATATGTGGTAATGGAATTGGTATTTCTATTGCGGCAAACAAAGTTAAAGGAATTCGCTGTGCTCGTGTCGTATCTACTGACGATAGTTACGCGGCTAAAACCCATAATCACGCTAACGCTATTTCCTTAGCAGCTGATTTAGAACCAGCCCAAGCTTTAGAAATTGTTAATACTTTCCTTCAGGCCACTCCGTCTATGGAAGACCGTCATGTAAGAAGAGTAAATAAAATCATATCTTACGAGAACGGAGAATATAATGAAGTATAAGTCACTAATCTATGCTTTAACATTCTTTTTAAGTATGTTTGCCTTAAGCGGGGTTAACTTTGATAAATTTATGAAACGTAATAAACCAATAGAAGCCAGAGTAATCGTTTTTATTCTTGCTTTTGCTGCTAGTTACTTAGTTACCAATTTTATAGTTGACTTTATATCTTAAAGGAGCGTTATGAAAAATAAAATCTATCTTAGTATCATAGTATTACTTATCCCTCTAGCCATTATTTCTTTTAATAAGGAAAAAAAGTTAGACTTAAATACGACTAATCTTCAAGATAAAAATACTATTATAGTTTTAAAAAATAACAATGAAATAACAAATATTCCCCTTGAGGAATATGTAATAGGTGTAGTTGGAGCAGAAGTTCCAGCTTTATTTTTGGAAGAAACTCTAAAAGCCCAAGCCATCGCCTCCCGTACTTTCGCCTTATATCAGCAAAACCATGTGGGATACCTTACTTTAAGCGACCAAGCATATAACTCCAATGACGAGCTAAAAGCTAAGTGGCAAGATAATTACGACAAGTATTATTCTAAAATATCCAAAGCTGTCTTAGATACTAAAGACTTAGTTTTAACTTACAATAACGAACTAATCAAATCTTATTATTATTCTATGAGTAATGGCTATACCGAAAGTTCCGTAACTGTTTTCAATGAAGACTTACCGTACCTAGAAATTATTCCCTCAATCTATGATAACGAAACCCTAAATAACTTTTCCACAACCATCACTTTAACTCAAGAAGAATTTTGCTCTAAGTTAAATCTATCTTGTTCTAACATTACTATTTCTAATATTCAAAAAGATAAATCTAACCGTATTGAAAGTATTGAAATAAATAACCAAAAATTTCTTGGTACTAAAATAAGAACTTTATTAAATCTTAAATCAACTGACTTTACCATTAATCTTCAAAACAACGAAGTAACTATCACAACTAAAGGTTATGGCCATGGCGTGGGTATGAGCCAATATGGCGCTAATGGAATGGCCGCTGCCGGCAAAAATTACACTGAAATACTTAATTATTATTACAAAAATATAAAAATTCAAAAATATATAGTATAACTTTTCTAAATTTGTTCAAACTTCCTAATAGGAAGGTGAATATATGAAAAAAAGAAAGTTAAGAGGTTATGTAATACCAACAATATGCTTTATGTTAATTGCCACAATTTTATTTAGTAGTTATAAAATGTATCAAATTTTAATGATTAGTAGAAATAACACTATTAAAGAGACAATTGAACCCGTGGTTAAAGAAGAAGAAGAAAATGTAACTCCAACTATTAACGAAACAAAAAGTATTATCCGTCCGTATAATCAAAGTACGGTTGTCGCCCAAATTCCATTCTATAATGCCGATGCCACTGACGATGAGCAAAAGGCAGCTTTAATTTATTATGAAGGAATTTATATGCAAAACACAGGTGTGTTATATACCGATAACCAAAGTTTTGATGTTCTAGCTGTTTTAGATGGTACTGTTAAAACCATTAAAGAAGACGAAATCATGGGTAATATTATTGAAATTGAACATTCTAAAAACTTAACTACTATCTATCAAAGTGTTGACGATGTTAAAGTAACAGTTGGTGCTAGTGTCTCTCAAGGTACAGTAATTGCCAAAAGTGGTGCTAATAAACTAAATACCGATAGTACTAATGCTCTTCATTTTGAAGTTTATTACAAAGGCGAACTAATTAACCCTGAAGAATTCTATTTATATAATTATAATGATATCATGGAAAAATGAAACAACTAAATATCTATTTAAATGATAATGACTTAGTAATATTAGATAAACTTGTTAGTTACCCTCTAAAATCTATTCAAAATAGTATGATTATCTCTAAAGAGCAATTCTTAGACGAAATAAAGAAGTTAAATAAAAAATATAAAATATTTTCCAACTATATTCCTCATAAGCTAAATATTTATCTAAACAAAAAAGTATTAGAAGAAGACAACTTTTACTATACTTCAATATTCGAAGAATTCTTATTTACTAAGATAAATGTTATATCTATTATTGATGTTTTAGAGCCTAAAAACTACTTAATATCTAATCAAAACTCTAATTATTTAATCTATAAAAATATGATATATTCTATCGATTTTACACTATCTAAAATTTTAATCGATACTCTAGATTTACAAATAATTATAATGGGTAATAACCCTGATATCTCGTTATCTAACTCCTATATAGTTGTTAATTACTATAATTATTTAAAAAATATCATTCTTTCTATTTAAGCTTAAACTTATTATTTAAGCTTTTATTAAATTATAATGTAAAATTTGAGTAATAAATGATATCAAAATTGTTGCATTATTAATTTAAATAGAGTAGAATTATACGTAGAGGCTAAATTTAAATAATATATCAAACTGAAAAAATGGATTATATAATAGTAGATGCAGATATCGATGCTATCGCATCAATAAAAAGTATTATAAACAAGGCAATTTTTAATTATAACTTTGCCTACGAAATTAAAACGTTTACGGAGTATTGCCAAGGATTACAAGAAGAAATTGACGATTCGTCTAAAATCAAACTCTTCATTTTAGCAATTGATTTGCGCTCAGACATTGACGGCATTCAAATTGCTCAACAAATTAGAACTAAGGATTTAGACAATTATATCATTTTTGTAACTAGTCATGTGGCAATGTTTGAGACTGTCCATCGTTCTATTCATAATGTTTATGATTTTATCGAAAAATTTAACAATATGAGTGCTAGGTTAACTAGAGATTTACAAGTATTAACAAAGTATAATCAAGATAATAAACTCTTTAAATATAAAAGTCGTAATACTGACATTAAGATTTTATTAAAATCTATAAATTATATCTATCGTGATACCTATGGCCGTCACGTCATAATTGTAACTGATAAAAATAATTTTATTGTTCCTATAACTCTTTGCGCTGTAAAAGAAAAATTAGACGATAGATTTATTCAAGTTCACCGCTCTTGTATTGTCAATCGTTCTAATACCGCCGTTATTGACTGGAGTAAAGGCTACTTTACTTTGAACAATGGCCAAACCATAGATAGGGTATCTAAAAAATATCGTCCTGATAGTTCTAAAACTTCTAAGTAGTTTAGCTATTTTTGATATTCTACTAAAAGCCTAAATTCTAGGTAATCTACTGGGGAGTTTTTATTAAAGAGCTTGATATTCTAGTGGGAAGATAACTTAAAAAGTTGTCTTTTTTTAACGTCTCAGTAAGGCTTTAATATTTTATTATCCCCAAACTTGTCTAAAATACTTACTTTTTTGCTCGAAATGCACTTTTTTCTCTTTCAAACACTAAAAAATGTAATTTTAATAAGAAAAATGATACTTTAAGACAAGAAATGAAAAAAATGCCATATTTTATGATATTCTTAACTTGCAAGTAAAGAGTACTTGCTAGAAAAAGGAAGGAGAATTAGTGTGAGAAGTCGAGTTAAATGGTTTAATAATGAGAAAGGGTATGGATTCATTGAATATAATGCAGACGAAGATATCTTTGTTCATTATTCAGCCATCTTGAAAAGAGGTTTTAAAACATTGAAAGAAAATCAATTAGTTGATTTTACATTAATAGAAACAGATAAAGGCCTACAAGCTCAAGATGTAAAAGAAGTTGAAGTGACTGCGGTTAGCTAGTCATTTTCATTTGCAAGAAAATATATTATTTGCTACAATATAATTGGGAGGGATAATATGAAATTAAATATCCGTGGTGATAAAATAGAAATCACCGAATCAATCAAAAAATATGTTGAGGAGAAATTGGCTAGATTAGACCGCTACTTTGAAAATCCTAATAATATTGAAGCATTAGTATTTATCAAAGTAAAAGGACCTAATCAAACTGTTGAAGTAACTATCCCAACTAAGGGAATTACTTTAAGAAGAGAAGAGACAACTGAAGATTTATATTCTTCTATTGACTTAGTTTTAGACAAGTTAGAACGTCAAATTAGAAAGAACAAAACAAAATTAGAAAAGAAATCTAAATCAGCCCCAAATTTTGAAATGCTATTAGATTTTGAACCCGTAAACGAACCTGACGAATCTTCCATTGTAAAAAGAAAAGTAGTTGATTCTAAACCAATGAGTGAAGAAGAAGCTATCTTACAATTAGAACTATTAAATCATGACTTCTTTGTTTTTAAAAACGTAAATGAAGAATGTACATCAGTTCTATATCGTCGTAAGGCTGGAAATTACGGTATAATTAATATTAAATAAATTAAAATAAGCACTCATTATTTGAGTGCTTTTCTAAGAATAACATGAATTACGAATTAATTTTACACAAATTACAACTATCTAAATTTCGTTCTAGTTTTCATTTGAATAAGAACATGCAAGACTACGTCAAAACTAAAGGCCTAATTAAAATAACTAACGATGCCTATGACTTAATAACCAAACGTCTAGCACCTAAAGTTATTCTAAATGATGGCCGTCAAACCCCTATGAAATCTAATTCCCATCCTGTTTTTATCGCCCAGCACGCCTGTGCTTGCTGTTGCCGTGGCTGTTTATATAAATGGCACCATATTCCCATGAACAAAGAACTATCTAAAGCAGAAATTGACTATATAGTTGGTCTCTTAATAACCTGGATAAAAAAAGAAACTAAAATCTCTTAATTAAAGTCTTTTTAGCTTCTTTTCTTTTTCTAATAACATCGTTGACAACGTCTAGTGCTTCTGAACTAACTTTACCTTTACTAGTTTTTAAAGAGTCACGCATCTCAGTTAACAATCTTAAATCATAATAATCTAAATAAGATGTATCTTCCATTAAACTTATATCTTCTTTTAACTTTTGAACATTTATCTTAGTTAAAAACAATAAGACTCGGTTTAATTTATCTGCCTCCATATATCTTCCAAAAACTAAACTCTCTACTTTTAATCTTAAAATTTCACTATAATTCATATTCTTCAAATTTAAATACAAGTCTTCAATCTTATAACGATTACTTGAAATACAATCTAAAATCTCTCTACTAGTCATTTCTTTGTTATCAAAAATATACATCTAATCACCCTTTCATTAAGTTCGGTTATTATATTATATATTCTACTCAAAGTCAAATATTTCGACAAATATTCCAATTTTCATTAGAAATTTTTCTAAATATGCATTATAATAAGAATAGTGGGTGATAAATATGTTTAAAGTTAATGATTATGTTATTTATAAACGTGATGTTTGTATTATACTCGAAGAAAAACTAATTTCTAACTACGAGTATTTTGTCTTGCAATCAACTATTGATGATTCTTTAAAAATCAATATTCCTAAAAATATGAGTTCTAAACTTCTAAGACACTTAAATACCAAAGAAGATATTGAAAAATTAATAAGTAAAATTAAAACTATTCCTCTTTTAGATGTTAATTCTAAAAATATTGAAGAAGATTATAAAAGGTGTCTTCGTGACGAAACCTTAGAAAGTCTTATTGCTATTATTAAAACTAGTTATTTTCGTAACCAAAGTCGTCTTGCCCATAACAAAAAAATGACTGATAAAGACAAATATTATTATGAATTAGCTGAAAAATTTTTATATAACGAAATAGCATATATCTATAATATTACTTATGAAGATGCTAAAAAGTATGTTTTAGACAAATTAAATTAGCTTGTGGATAAAATTAAAGTTATCCACATTTTTTAATATTTAACTATCTTCGTTCATATGATTAAATGGGTGTCGATATGAACGGATTAACAAAACAAGAAGTAGTACAAAGTCGTAAAAAGTATGGCTCAAATACCTTAACCAAAGTAAAACCTAAATCCTTATTTCAACTTATATTAGAGTCCTTTAGCGACCCAATAATTAAAATTCTTCTCATTGTTTTAGCTATTAAAATAGTTTTTCTTTTTCGTGATTTTGACTTTTTTGAAACCATTGGAATACTAATCGCCATCGTTCTAGCCTCAGTAATCGGTGCTATCTCAGAGTATGCCTCGGAAGAAGCTTTCAAAAACTTAGAAGCTGCCGCTAAGAACAACTACACAACCGTTCTTCGAGATAAAAAAATTTCTAAAATATTAAGTGCCGACTTAGTAGTAGGGGATATTGTTATCCTTTATAGTGGCGAAGCCATTCCTGCTGACGGTATTATTGTTTCTGGAGCCATA
The DNA here is from genome assembly GCA_937926935.1 of uncultured Bacillota bacterium. Classification (GTDB taxonomy): domain Bacteria; phylum Bacillota_I; class Bacilli_A; order RF39; family UBA660; genus CAG-605. The sequence continues at coordinate 428 of CALBBI010000057.1, read as the reverse complement.
GCAGTCAATGAATCTTCTATCAATGGTGAAGCTAAAGAAAAGCATAAAAAAGTCAACGACAAAGTATTTTCTTCGACCATTATTTACGATGGGGAAGCTAGAATGTGTGTTACTGCTGTAGGTGATTCTACTTTAATCGGTTCATTAGCTAAGGATATTCAAACTCAAGATACAACAAGTCCCCTAAAAGAACGTCTAACATCTTTAGCCAAAATAATTGCTTTAATTGGCTATGTTGGTGCTATTTTAGTCGCTATAATCTACCTTGTTACCTCCAAAGATTATAGTATAAATAATATTTTATATGCTCTAACATTAAGTGTCACCGTCATAGTTGTAACAGTCCCAGAAGGCTTACCAATGATGATTACCTTGGTTTTATCTTCTAATATGAAAAAAATGCTTAAGGAAAATGTCTTAGTTCGTAA
>CALBBI010000056.1:0-10940 GCA_937926935.1 uncultured Bacillota bacterium | reverse complement strand
AGAAAAGAAATGTGAATTTGAACTTCGTGATCTTGATACTGATCCAATTGATCCCGAACCAACACCGAATCCCAATCCTGACCCTGACCCAACACCGGATCCTAATCCTGACCCTGACCCTGAACCTGACCCAACACCAGAACCAGATCCTGGTCCTTCTAGTTTTAATTATACTGGCTCAGTTCAAAAATATATTGTTCCTAAAACAGGTGTTTATAAACTTGAAACTTGGGGAGCTCAAGGTGGATCAACGTCGGGATGTGTAGGAGGATATGGAGCTTACAGTACAGGTGAAATAACTTTGAAAAAAGATGATGTAATCTACATTACTGTTGGTGGTTCTGGATTAGGCTACACAACTCATCGTCCATTATCTGGAGGCTATAATGGTGGTGGTGGTTCTAGTCCGACAAGTGACACTAATGAAATAACCGCCTCTGGTGGTGGTGCTACTCATATTTCCAAAACTAACAAAGGCACTTTATCAAATTATTCTAATAATGATGAGATTTATATCGTTTCTGCTGGTGGTGGTGGTGCTGCTGCGAATAAAGCCATAATGTGTGTTAATGGTGGTGCTGGTGGTGGAATATCTGGCAATAATGGTGGTCGTTATGAAGAAAACACTACCGATGCTAGAATTAGCGCTATTGGATATGGTGGCACCCAAAATCAAGGTGGCTCATATTTCAATCAAACAACAAGTGGTAGTGGTGGTATTGCATCTGGAACATTTGGCTCTGGGGCTAGTGGAAATTATACTGGCGCTGGTGGCGGATACTATGGTGGTGGCATAAGCCATTGTTCAGCCGGCGGTGGCTCTAGTTATATAGGAAATTCGGTCTTATCAAATAAAGCCATGTACTGCTATAATTGCGCTACTTCAAATGCCACAAATACCAAAACAATAAGCGTAACATGTCATAGTGCTACAGCAACATCAAACTGTGCTAAAGAAGGAGCAGGCTATGCCAAAATATCATATGTTAAAGCTTCTACTGAAGATCAAGAAACTTCTAATCCAAGCCCTGCTAAATTTGACTATACAGGTTCAGTTCAAGAATACACAGTTACTAAAACTGGCAAATATAAACTTCAAGTTTGGGGAGCCCAAGGTGGTAGTGATAGTCCAAGCGATGGTGGTGGTGGTGGTTATTCGGAAGGCGAAATCGAATTAACCAAAGGCGCCAAATTGTATATTGCCGTCGGTGGCAAAGGTTCATCGTACACTAGAAAAGCCAAAAGCAATGGTGGCTTTAATGGTGGCGGCTATGGCGGCATAGTTAATGCCACATCAAATCCTCAAGGAGGCTCTGGCGGTGGTGGAGCAACCCATATTGCATTAATTAACCAAACTCTTAACAATTTACAAGACAAAAAAAGTGATATTTTAATTGTCGCTGGCGGTGGCGGTGGCGGTGCTATGGTTCCTGGCGGCGCTGGTGGTGGAATATCAGGAAATAATGGAAATTATGCCGATGATTATCCAACATATTTTGGTAGTGGTGGAACCCAAACTAGTGGTGGATATGATAACTACTTAAAAGATAACAAAGCCACTTTTGGCAAAGGCTCCGATCTTAACGAAGTAGGATATGGTGGCAATGGTGGCGGAGGTGGCTACTATGGCGGAGGTGGTACCAATCGTGCTCACAGTGGTGGTGGCGGTGGTTCTGGTTACATAGGAAACTCTAAATTGACTAACAAAATGATGTCATGCTTTAATTGCCAAGAATCTTCATCGGTTGATACGAAAACAATATCAACGACTTGCAAAAACTCATCGCCCCTTGATAATTGTGCTAAAGTTGGTAATGGTTATGCCATAATATCTTATATAGATGGCACAAATACTGAAAAACCTACTGAAAATTTTCAAACTAAGACTTATGACTTTACTGGTACTGAACAAACATTAAAGATTCCTGCCACTGGAACTTATAAACTAGAAATATGGGGTGCCCAAGGTGGTAATTCATATGATGGAGTAGGTGGCTACGGCGGTTATTCTGTTGGAACTGCAACTCTAACTAAAGATAGTACACTATATATTCATGTTGGTGGTTCTGGATATGATAGTAATTCTCCAGGTTATAATGGAGGCAAAGCCGATAATAACGCCGCTAGTTATAATAGTGGTGGTGGAGCTACTCATATTGCCTTAACTAACAGCACCCTTAACAATTTACAATATAAAAAGAGTGAAATATTAATTGTCGCCGGTGGTGGCGGTGCTGGAGAACGTGTTTATGGTGGCTCTGGTGGTGGCTATATTGGGGCTGCTGGTTATACAATTGGTACTAATACTTATCCTTATTATGGGACAGGAGGAAGTCAAACCCAAGGCGGAAAGGGTGTTGTCATGTCATCTCATGCTTCATCAGGGGTAATCAATGGTTCATTTGGCTTAGGCGGTTCTGGTTATAGTAGTACCGATACTGGAGCTTATGGCGGCGGTGGCTTCTTTGGTGGCGGTGGTACAACATATGCTGGCGGTGCCGGTGGTGGTTCTGGATACATTGGAAATTCGCTTTTGAAAAATAAAGCTATGTACTGCTATAACTGTGCTACATCCAATGCCGTAGCTACAAAAACTATAAGTGTAACATGCCATAGTGCTAGTGCGACATCAAACTGTGCTAAAGAAGGTAATGGCTACGTAAGAATAACTAAAGTCTCATAACGAGACTTTTTTAATGTACCTCTTGACAGGTATACCCCCTATACCCTATAATGATATTGGTGATGAAAATGGAATGTAAGAAATGTACAAGATTAAAACATCGTACGGAAGAAGAGAAGAAAGACTTAAATAGACGTCTAAAAATAATTGCCGGCCAAGTAAATGGTATCTCGCAAATGATTGAAGACGATAGATATTGCAATGACGTCCTAATTCAAATATCTTCCACTATAAACGCTTTAAAAAGTCTTGGTACCGAAATGCTCAAAAGCCACTTGCGTACCTGTGTTGTAAAAGATATAAAAGATAATAAATTAGAAGTCTTAGATGAAGTAGTAGACCTCTTTGGAAAAATTAAATAATGGCTAAAATCTATGTAAAAATCAAAGGTATTCACTGCCAAAACTGTGAAACAACCATTCAAAAGGCTTTATTAAAACTACCCAGTGTTAAAGAAGTTACAATCAAAAACTTTATTGCCCACATAACCTACGAAGATTCCCTTACAAAACCGGAAATTATCCAAACTATAACCAAAGCTGGCTATATAACTAAGGCTTCGTATATCAGCAATAACTTAAATGACCTCGAAAAAAAATATAACCTAAAACAATCGTTTTTAATACTTACTATCATAATCTTAATTATTTCTCTAACTTACAAAATATTTGGCTTTAACATCTTCAATGTTATCCCTACAATAGATAGTAACATTACCTATACTATGCTTTTTCTAACGGGCTTTCTTACTAGTATTCACTGCGTATCCATGTGTGGCGCCATAAACCTAATTGCTATCCTAAATCAAAACTCCCAAAATCGTTTCGAACGACCCTTAAAATATAACCTTGGTCGTTTGATATCCTACACAATCCTTGGTGGTATTGCCGGCCTTTTAGGTAATATCTTAACAATCAACAACACAATTTCAGGAATAATTATAACCATTGCGGGTCTTGCTATGTTTGTAATGTCTTTAGAAATGCTAGGGTTATTCCGTATCCCACGAATAAAATTTCTAAGTCCCAAACATAAAAAGAGCAGTAACCCTTTTCTAATCGGCTTACTAAATGGCCTCATGCCTTGTGGACCACTTCAGGCTATGCAACTATACGCCTTATCCACATCTTCAATGATAAAAGGTGCCTTATCAATGTTCCTCTTTGGCCTAGGTACCATGCCTCTAATGCTTCTAACTGGTGTCATATTCACTAACTTAAAAGGCAAAAATAAAATTTTAATTAACAACATAGCGTCCGTCTTAATTTTAGTTCTATCTGTTTTCATGCTAAATCGTGGCTTAGTCGCTTTAAATATCAACATTCCCGCATTTGAAGGTAATACCCAATACTTAACACCAAATATTATTGACGATACCCAAGTAGTAGAGTTTGACCTTTCCTATAACGGCTATCAAGATATCAAAGTTGAAGTAGACAAACCCGTTAAAATGATTATCCATGTTGATAAAAAATACTTAACCGGTTGTAACAATTCTCTTACAATTTCTGAATATAATATTAATCAAGAATTAAAAGTTGGGGATAATATAATAGAATTCTATCCAACCAAAGAAGGTACTTTCATTTATACCTGTTGGATGAACATGTTAAAAAACAATATCAAAGTTGTAAATAAACTATAGAAAGGAATTTATATGCAAAAAATAATTTTAAACATTGGTGGTATGACTTGCAGTGCCTGTTCTTCTTCCTTAGAAAAATATCTAAAAAAACAACCAGGTATCATTGATGCCAGCGTTAACCTAGTTCTAGCGCAAGCTCTTATTACTTATGAAGATAACCTAACTTTAAATACCCTCGAAAAATATATTAAAGAAGCGGGTTTTAAATCTCTAGGTATATTTGATGAAACTAAACTTAAGAAAAATAAACATTCTAAAACGCCTTTAATAATCTATGGTATCTTAGCACTCTTAGTTTTATACATCGCCATGGCTCATATGGTAAATCTCCCTGTAATTCCATTCCTAAATATAATGGACTATCCTCTAAACTACGCTATCTGCCTTCTCATATTTTCCCTTATCTTCCTATTTTACGGTAAAGACATTATCCTAAATGGTTATAAAAATTTAATTCATAAAAGCCCTAATATGGACACTTTAGTAACAATCGGGGTTCTTTCTAGTTTCTTTTATAGTCTTTATAACACCATTATGATCCTTAAAGGATACTCTATGTACGTAGAATCTTTATACTATGAATCTGTTTGTATAATCATTTACTTCTTAAAACTTGGTCGTTTCATTGATAATATAAATAAGGAAAAGACTTATGATGCTATTAAAGGTTTAGTTCAAATAACTCCAAGTAAAGCTTTAAAACTTATTGAAGGTAAGAGAGTAGAGATAACTTTAGACGAAATAAAAAAAGGTGATATTCTACTATGTCTTCCTGGTATGAAAATAGCTTGCGATGGTATCGTTAGTATGGGTACTACCTACGTTGATGAATCTTTTATTACTGGTGAATCAACCCCAGTTAAAAAAGATATAAATAACAAAGTCGTAGCGGGTAGCCTAAATATTAATGGCTCCATTGAATACATTGCCCAAAATATCGGTAAAGATTCTACTATTTCAAAGATTGTCCACTTAGTCGTTGAAGCAACGAACACCAAACCAAAAATTGCCTCCCTAGCTGACAAAGTAAGCGGTATCTTCGTTCCTATTGTTATTATCTTAAGTATTCTAACATTCATTTTCTACATGATTTTCACTCATGATTTAAACCTTGCTCTAACTCATTTTGTAACCATCTTAGTAGTGGCCTGTCCTTGTGCGTTAGGTCTAGCAACCCCTTTAAGTATCGTCGTTAGTGAAGGCAAGTGTGCTCAAAATGGTATCTTAATCAAAAAAAGTCAAATCCTAGAAGACGCCAGTAAAATTGATACAATCGTTATGGATAAAACAGGTACTTTAACTTATGGTACGTTAAAAATCTCCAAACTTTATAACTACAGTACTTATCCTAAAGACAAACTTCTATACCTTGTTGGTTGTATCGAAACAAACTCCAACCACCCAATTGCTAAATCTCTAGTCAACAAAGAGACTAAGTATGAAAAAGTAACAGACTTTAAAAACCTCGACGGTCTTGGTTTAGAAGCTACTCTAAATAATAAAAAATATTATCTCGGTAATGCTAAGTTAGTAGCTAAGCTATCGATTGAAAATACCCATGTCCAAGACGAACAAACCCTTACCCAAAATGGTTCTAGTATTATCTATGTTATCGAAAACAATAAAATAATCGCCCTAATTGGGGTTAAAGATATAATCAAAAAAGATATGAAAGAAGTAATATCTAAGTTAAAAGATTTAAATATCAATACTATAATGTTAACCGGTGATAACGAGACTACTGCTAATCTGGTTGCTAAAGAACTAAATATTAAAGAAGTAATCGCTAACGTCTATCCCCAAGATAAAACTAACGAAATCAAAAATCTTCAAAGTAGGGGTAAAAAAGTTATGATGGTAGGAGACGGTATAAACGACGCCCCAAGTCTTGCTACAGCTAATATAGGAGTAACTGTTGCTAACGCTACTGATATTGCTTCAAACTCCAGTGATGTTATCTTACTTAATGACTCTCTAATGAGCCTTATAAAACTAATAAATATTAGTACTAAAACCCTAAAAATAATTAAAGAAAACCTCTTCTGGGCTTTCTTCTACAATATTATAACTATTCCTATTGCTATGGGCTTACTAACTAGATTTAACATCACCATGAACCCCATGCTAGGGTCCTTAGCTATGATGCTAAGCAGTCTTACCGTCATACTAAATGCTCTAAGACTTAGAAAATAAAAGGAGAAATAATTATGTTTAATAAAGAAAAAACTATCATTAAAATTGAAGGCATGAAATGTCAACACTGTGCCTCTAAAGTATTAAATGCCTTAGAAAATATCGAAGGTGTAAAAAAAGTAAAAATAGATTTAGATAAGAAAGAAGCTATTATTAAAAGTAAAGAAAAACTAGATACAACTAAACTTAAGAAAGCTATTACTGACTTAGATTACGAAATAATAAGTATTGAAACTAACCATGAATAAGATATTATTTTATCTTACCTTAGCACTAGGTCTTCTCTTTTTATCTGGTTGCGAACAAACAACCAACAAGTATCTAGATATAACTGGCAATACTGAAGATAAGATTGTTATCGAAACTCAAGATGTTACAGCTAAAGCGGAATTTCTAAATTATAAAGTTGATGATGTTACTATTCAATTGATCGTTGTTCGTGGTACTGACGGCAAAGTAAGAATTGCCTTTAATACTTGCCAAGTTTGTTCGCCATCTCCTAAGGCTTACCTTATCCAAAATGGTGAATACATTATCTGCCAAAACTGTGGCACTAAGTTCCATATTAATAAAGTAGGAGAAGAAAAGGGCGGCTACAACCCAACCCCAGTAGAAGAACAAACTACTGAGGGTAATAGAATTATTCTATCTAAATCATATGTTGAATCTTTCAAAGATAAATTTGCTGATTGGCAAGGCCCAACAAATTAGTTGAACCCATATAAAAAATGAGGATATTACTTGAAAAAGTCCTCATTTTTGCTTTATAATAAAAGAAGTTTTAAAGAGGTGAAGAGTATGGAATATTTAGATTATGCAGCATCTACTCCTGTAGATAGTTCGGTTTTAAATACTTATGTTGAAATAACCAAAAAGTATTATGCTAACCCTAATTCTAGCCATTATCTAGGTTTAGAAGCTAAGAAACTAATTGATACTAAAACTAACCATATTGCCTCTTTACTTAATATCAAACCTCAAGAAATCATTTATACCAGTGGTTCTACTGAAGCCAACAACTTGGCTATTAAAGGCGCTGCTCTTCGTTATAAAAACTATGGTAAACATATCTTAATTAGTAGTTTAGAACATAACTCCATAGTATCCTCTGCCACATACCTCCAAACTCTAGGGTTTGAAATCGAACTAATCCCTGTTAATAAGAGTGGCTTAATTGATATCGAAACTTTAAAAAGCATGCTTCGCCCCGATACCATTTTAGTAAGTATTTGTACTGTTGATAGTGAACTAGGACTTAGACAACCGGTTGAAGATATCGCTATCATGTTAAAAGAATATCCTCATATCGTTTTTCATACGGATGCCTCCCAAGCCATCGGCAAAGTGCCAGTCGACCTAAGTAATATCGACCTTGTAACAATTACCCCTCATAAATTCTATGGTCTACCAGGCTTTGGTATGTTAGTAAAAAAACAAAATATCTCTTTAACTCCCCAAATCTTAGGAGGTAAATCAACTACCATTTATCGCAGTGGCACCCCAGAAACCGCAAACATTGCTGCCCTAGATTGTGCGCTAACAATTGCTCTTGAAAATATGAGTGTTCGTTATGACTATGTAAAAAATTTAAATACCCAAATCAAAGATTATTTAAAAACTAAGAAAAACATTGTAATCAACAGCCGTGATAGCTCTCTACCATATACTATTAATTTTAGTATTAAAGATAAAAAATCTTTAGATATCCAAAAATCCTTAGAAAAATATGATATCTACGTTTCTACTAAGACTTCATGCTGTCCAATAGAAACTCCTTCTAAGTTAGTATATGCCTTAACCAAAGATAAAAAATTATCTTCTTCTTCCATCCGGGTAAGTCTATCGCACTTAACTACCCAAGAAGAAATAACCAAGTTTTTAAATACTTTAGATATAATATTAGAAAGTGAATAATTATGGAAAAATATCAAGAAATAGAAAGAAGTATTATTAAAAAATATCGTAAAGAAATCTGGCGACCTTTCGTTAAAGCTGTCAACGAATACGAATTAATTCAAGAAAATGATAATATTATGGTTTGTATAAGTGGTGGCAAAGATTCTTTTTTGCTAGCTAAATGTATTCAAGAGTTACAACGTCATGGCAAGATTAAATTTAATGCTCACTATGTTGTCATGGACCCCGGATATAATGATTACAACCGCGACTTTATTTTAGATAATGCCAAAATATTAAACGTTCCAATCGAAATGTTCCAAAGTGATATCTTTGATGTCGTTGCCAAAATAGACTCTAAAAGCCCATGCTACTTATGTGCTAGAATGCGTAGGGGATATCTATATAACAAAGCTAAAGAACTAGGTTGTAACAAAATCGCCCTAGGCCATCATTTCGACGATGTTATCGAAACCACACTTTTATCAATGTTCTATGGCGCCGAGATAAAAACCATGATGCCTAAACTTCACAGCGATAACTTCGAAGGCCTTGAATTAATTAGACCACTATACCTAGTTAAAGAAAGTGCCATAATAACATGGCGTAACACCAATGAACTAACCTTCATAAACTGTGCCTGCCGCTTTACCGAAGGCTGCTCCCTAATCAATGACGGCACTAGTAAACGTAAAGAAATGAAAGAACTAATCAAAAAGCTCCGTCAAGTAAATAAAGACATTGACTATAATATCTTTAAAAGTATGGATAATATTAACTTGAATTGTGTTCTAGGAACCAAAGAAAATGGTAACTACCAAAGCTTTTTAAAAAACTATAATAATAATTCTAAATAAGTTAGGAGGGTGTTATGAACCAAGAAAAAATTGGTGAGTTTATAAAAAAATTACGTCAAGACAATAATCTAACCCAAAAAGACCTTGCCAAGAAATATAACGTTACCTATCAAGCCGTAAGCAAATGGGAACGAGGTCTTAATATACCTGACATCTCTCTTTTAAAACAAATGAGCGAAGATTTTAACATCTCCATTGAAGAACTTCTAAGTGGTGAAACTACTGAAATAAAGCCTCTAACAACCAAAAGAAAGAAAATTCATATTATTGGTCTTGCGATTGATATTGTTGCCTTACTAACTTTAATAGTTATGTTACTTCTTGAACATAATAGTACTTACCATTTTCGTAAAATAACATCTCCTAGTAATGATTTTAATATAACCGGCAGTATCGCTTATGATAGTAAGAAAACATCTATCTATATTTCTAATATTGAATATACTGGTACTGAAGAAGAAAAATTTTATAAACAAATAGAGTGTTCTATCTATCAAAAACTAACTGACTATGAATTGAACTTAGGCAGTAAAACATATAATATTGATACTCCAACTACTTTAACTAACATAATTAATGAAATATCTTTTAACTTAGAAAAATTAGAAAACAATTATAAATCTTTTTCTAGCGATTCTTTCTATCTTCTAATCTCGGTTACTGATACTAATGGTAAAGAAACAATCTTTAAAGTACCATTATTCTTATCTAAAGTTCATAACTAAATATTACCCTTATATTCTAAAGCAATCTCTTTATTAGATAATATTATCTTTAAAATATCTCTCATTCTATCATAATCATCAAAGTTAAAACTATTAAACGAAGTATCATAATAATATGTATTACTATAAATATGCACCTTATTTCTAAGTCTTCTCAAACTATGTATTGCTAAACATTCTTTACTAGATAAACTAAGTAAATTATTATCTAATACTAACCTAATCAAAGTATCAAAGTGGATACTTTTTTTCTTTATAAGTTCTTTGCTTTTACAAACAGTATAAAATATTGCTTCAATAATACCCGAGGCCACAATTATATAATTTTTTATAATTTGTTTTCTAATAACCATAGTAAGATTATGTGTCGTAAGCTCATGACTTAAAAACTCTAGGTATTGTATTGAGTAACAAACATCACTTACTACGGAATATTCATCACTAAAAACAAAGTTTTTTCTTAATGTCTCAATAGGAGTAGGGAACCATGTATCATTCATATTACAGCCTTTCATGTATTTAATATATTAACAAATAGTTAACTTTATGGCAAGCAAAAATATTTTAATATAAAAGAAAACCACCTAACTCTAACGCAGATTTAGGTGGAAACTAATTTAAATTGGCAACACTCAACACGTGATTATTAAATGTTCCTTTTTTATTTTATGCCAAACTTCCTTGACATATTCATAATAACATGTTTTTTGATATTTGTCAAAAGTCAATTTTCTAATAATCTATTTAGAACATAAAACTTTAATAAAGATCAAAATAAAAAACAACCTTGCAGTTGTTTAATGATTCACCTGGTGCCAAAGGAAGGAATCAAACCCTCAACCTACTGATTACGATTCAGTTGCTCTATCAATTGCGCTACTTCGGCATGGTGTCCCCTTAGGGATTCGAACCCTAGACCCACTGATTAAGAGTCAGTTGCT
>CALBBI010000055.1:0-7799 GCA_937926935.1 uncultured Bacillota bacterium | reverse complement strand
AAAAAAAGAAGAGCTTCTTCATACTCTTCCCACGACTAATTGATGCTAAATCAAAAGTCAACCCTTTATTCTTTTATAATGGCATCTAATGCTAAAGTTATCATATTATCTAGAGACTTTTCTCTATCTTCGATAGATAGAACATCATCACTAAATTTAGAATCAACAGCGGTAACGATAGCAGTAGCTTTTCTATTAAAACTATTAGCAACATGAACTAAAGCATAAGCTTCCATTTCTTCGGCTATAGGTTTAATATTACCTGGAATTCTCTTTAAAACATTATCCATATTAATATATGGTCCAAAGACATCACAAGTTAGAACTGTTCCAACATGAATATCTTTTCCTTGCTCTTTAGCAGTTGCTATAACTTTGTCATTTAATTCTTTAGATGGATAGACAATGTTTTTATCATAAGAATTATAGTTATAAGCAAAGTTAGATAAGCTGTAGACATCGTTTGCTAAGATAAGCTCTGGTACTTTGATATCTGGAGTTACTACTCCACAGGTACCGATACGAATTATTTCTTGAACGTTAAAATAATAGAATAACTCGAATGCATAAATGCTCATACTTGGCATACCCATACCACTACCCATAATTGTTACAGGAACACCTTTATAAGTTCCAGTAAAACCAAACATATTGCGAACACTGGTAACTAGACGAGCGTTATCTAAAAATTTTTCGGCAATATATTTAGCACGTAGTGGGTCCCCAGGCATTAAAACCTTGGGTGCTATGTCTTCTTTATTACACTTAATATGAATTGGTAATTCTTGTGGTTTCATTTACTTTCCTCCCTATGATTACATTATAATACATAGAGTTTTATTTTACGTCAAGAAACTCGTTGGTTTACACTATAGCTTGTCAAGTTAAAATATGATATGATACACTACATTTGGGTGAAAATATGGAAACAATAACAATTTTAGAAAATAATCAAGAGATAATTTTAGAAGTATTAGATACTTTTCTATATAAAGGGGTTCAATATATAATTTATCAAGATAATGAAGAGATATTAGTTAATTCTTATATTAATGAAAAACTTGGTGAAGTGCCGCAAGAGGTTTATGAGATAGCAGTTAAGAGATTGGAGGATGTCATTAATGGATAGAATCGTAATAATGGGTACTAACAACAAATCATTTAGTGTAATATACAATGGTGAAGTGGTTAACCGAAGTATTTTACAAATTCAGGATGACTTGATGTTATTAAAGAAAGGAAAAGCTCAAAGAGTTAGAATTAGGGATAAAGATTTATTAATATATTATAAAGGAGGAATTGTCACATTAAAGTCTTATCGGGAATTAGGTCATAATTGTCCAGCAACAAGAGATTATATTAGCCATGTTAAAAAGTATATTAAGCTTAGTACTAAGGCTAAGCATGTGGGAGCATTAGTTGTAGCGTTTTCGATTGCATTAGGGGTGGCTTCTTTTAAAAGTAATAAAGTACATGCGGAAAATAATGATATGAAAGTAATTAGTACCAAAGTATTAGATGATATGCATGATTTATCTGGCAGTTATACAATGAATAATAATCCTAATTTTAATATTCATGATTATGAGAATATTATGATACCTGAAGATGATGTGGAAGTTTTAGATACTACCCCTACTCTTGATGTTCCTACTGAAGATAGTGTGGAACAACAAGAGGCTGTTACAAGTACTTATACGGATAAAGCAGAGCTTAACTTAGAATATGAATCTAGAGCATATACGGATAGAAATTTATTAGTACGAAATAATGAGGAAGCAATGGCAGCAATTAAAAAATATGCCAATAAATATATGATTGATGAGAACTTGGTAATGGCTATTGCTTCGCAAGAACGTGGGACTCATAGTCAAACGATGGATGATGGCGGAGGTTTAGGAATTATGCAAGTTCAAGTAGCAGTGCATCCAGATGGTAGTGCATTTAGTACTGTAATTAACGACAATGGTAATATTAAGAAAAGTCAGTTTGTTTATCATTATAATGAGTATATAACATTAGATGGTAATATTGAAGCTGGTTGTGCCCTACTCCAATATTATTTAAATTACTTTAATGGTAATATGGCTATGGCTGTGTATGCTTACAATAGTGGTCAAGGTCCCGTAAATAATGCAATTGTAGCGTATGCTAGTGAAACTGGTTTATCTTATGAGAGTATTATGGCTAATAAAAGTGATTTAGATTGGACGAAGTATTTAGATAGAGAATATTATTTGCCGGCGGTACTTAGTTGGTTAGATACTGATAATTTAACCATGTCTTATGCTCATGACGATATAGTAGAAACGACAAATTATAGTTTAAATCATACGAAAAGTTTAGCAAAATAAGAAAAGTATGGTAAAATATAGGCCAAGGAAGTGTTTATATGATTAATTATGTATTATCTTACAAAGATAAGGGAGATTATGTTGAAGTTTTATATGATAATATTTTTAAATGTGGCAAACCTAAAAGGTTAGAAAATATTGATTTATTTACTACTTCGTATACTGATATTGATACTATGAAAGTTGATCTATTTAAAAATGGAGCTTTGAATTTAAAAGGGATGAATAAAGATCTTAAGATTACTTATTTTTATAAGAATGCAACAAGAACTGTTAAAAGAGGGTTAATGTTTGCAAGTGATAAAGATTATTTAGATTATAATTTAGTTATGGCTCATGTATTAGATATTATTGCTAACTATGAGAAATTAAATAAGTTAGATAATTTAGCAATAGATTATTTAAGAAAGATTATTAATCATTTTCAAGGCGCTTATGATCAAACAAGGTTAAATAATATTAGTGCTTATTTACGTCTTATGGAAATAAATGGTGGTTTAACTAGTAAGGAATTGAAATGTTTGTTATATGATGTTAATTTTTTAATTAAGGGTATTATTATAAGAAATGAAGTAATTCAGTATCGTGGGATGCATGATTTAGGGGCATTTATTAGAGATATTGATGCTAATATCTTACCTAGTGAGTATCGTTTAAATCCTGATATTGAACCAGATAAGATGGTATTAAGTAAGGAACTACCTGGTCAAATGGAATTTTAAAAAGTGGTTTTGTGACCACTTTTTAGTTTGCTGTAATTTCTTTACGTTCATAATATTTTTTAGTTAGGAAGTCAATACCATAGTATACAACTAGGAATGGTAAGAACATCTGCCCTATTACCATGATTGGTGTATATAACGGTCCGACAAGATTGTATAAGATTTCAAGAGGAGTTCCAGGAAAGTTCTTGGAGATAAACATTAGGTTGCCATCAAAGGTTACGTTTACGATAAGAGCTAGAAAGCACATAACCGCTACTAATCTAGCATGATAGTGAATGTCATGGCGTTCTAAAGTTATATACTTACCTCTTAACATTAGAAGTCCTAGGAAAACCATGGTACCATGATAGAAGAAACTATGTAATGATATAAAATGATACCAAGGATATCTAGGTAATGATGTAGTGGGAAATATCATAAATACTAACCCTCCTACTATGGCACCAGTCATCATGAATACTTCGCCACATCTTTTGAAAACGCCTTTACCAAAAGCAGCCATAAGGGTGGCATATAAAGTCATACTGCAAAAATATAATGGAACGTATTCATTTACTTTGGAAACATCAGTGAAACTTAATGCAAAAGATATTTTGATAATTTCTAAAACCCATAGTATGATGCTAGCAACTTTAATGGTTGTATGGATTTGTTCTTTAGTAAAATCTTCAGTTTTATGAAGGGCAAATCCTATTAGAGTAACCGTTAATAGAATTAATAAAATATGACCAACGCTAAATAAATTACATGGCGCTAATACTCCAGGTTTTTGAAACATAGCAGTTCCTCTTTTCTACTAGATATTTTAACACGTTATTCTTAATTTTGCCAGTGTTACATATATTTTACTAGGTGATTTGTTTGTTTAGTTTTTTGATTAGTTTGATTAAAGGTCTATCTTTTTTTACAGGAAGTTACTCAAATACGGTATTTTTAGATCCTTTAAGTAAGGAAGAAGAAGAAAAATATATTAATTTGTTAGAACAAAAAGATAAGGATGCTCGTAATAAGCTTATTGAGCATAATTTAAGATTAGTTGCGCATATTGTTAAGAAGTTTGATCAAGGCTCTGCTGATCAAGATGATTTGATTAGTATTGGTACGATTGGGTTAATTAAAGGTGTAGATTCATATAATAAAGATAAGAATATTAAGCTTACTACTTATGTAGCAAAATGTATTGAAAATGAAATTTTGATGTTTTATCGTTCGTCAAAGAAGTATCAAAACACCGTCTCTTTAAACGATTCAATTGGTTATGATAAAGATGGTAATAAGATTACTTTAATTGATGTTTTAAAAGATGATAGAAAGTCTTTAGACGACGAGGTTTATTTACGAGAAAATATTGCTCTTGTTTCTAAGTATCTAGCTAAGTTAAATAAAAGAGAAAAAGAGATTATTGTTAAAAGATATGGTTTAAATAATAAAAAAGAGATGACTCAGAAAGATATTGCTAAGGAACTTAAGATATCTCGTAGTTATGTTTCACGTATTGAAAAACGAGCAATATCAAAGATTTTAAAAGATTTTATCAAGAATAAAAAGATCCAATAAAAAATAGAGTATTCTAGTACTCTATATCGTCAAATTTATCTAACATTTGATTTTGCTCATCTAATAGTTGTTTAATTTTTCTTTTATACATTATTGCTCTTCGTTTTAAGGCATCGGCATTAGCTTCAATTCTTTCAGCTTTAATAAGGGCGTCGTTTACGATTCTTGATGCATTACGTCTAGCTTCTTCTACCATTTGGATAGATTCATTTTTTGCTACTCTTCTTAGTTCTTTATTAGACTCTTCTGCTATTAATAAAGATCTTCTTAAAGTATTTTCTAGGTTTTGATACTCAACTAGTTTTTTCTTTAAGTCTTCATTTTCAGCATCACTTTTTTTTAGTCTTTCAAGCATTGATTCATATTCTTTAGTAACTGATCTTATGAAGCTATTGACGTCTTCTTTGTTGTAGCCGTTAAAAGCTGTTTTAAATTTTTCAGGCATTAAACCTCACCTCAAACTATTTTACCACTTAATTTCTTCCTCAGTATCTTCTGTTGCTGCTGTTGTATCCTCAGTTATTTTACCTTGGACATTAACATTTTTTGGTGCGCATAGGTAAATTCCCACACCAACTTTTTGCATTGTTCCCCCTATAGCGTAAATGCAACCGCTTAGAAAATCTATTATTCTTTTAGCTTGGTCTGATGTAACCCTTTTTAAATTAACTACCACACTGTTACGTTTTTTTAAATGGTCGGCAATTTGTTGAGACTCAGAATAAGCACGTGGTTCAAGTAATATCATTTTACCACCAGTCTCACTTACATTTCTTGCCTCATCTATTGTATTAGTATAATATTCGTCTTCTGTTCCTAATTTATTATCATCATCATCTAAGCCTATCATTTTCTTTAAATTTATAGCCATATTTAATTCTCCTTTTTATACATTTTACTAATCTATATTATATCTAAAATATTGTCTTTTGGCAATTGATTTTGTGTCATATTTTGTTTATTAATGCTGTTTTTTACAAGTGGGTTTTAAAAAGCCTTAGAATTCAAGGCTTTTTTCGATGTAATCTTTTAGTTCACTTAATTTGACAGTTTCTTGTTGCATGGTGTCTCTATTTCTTACGGTTACGATATTGTTATTTATTGTTTCATCATCTACAGTAATAGTAAATGGTGTCCCAATGGCATCACATCTTCGATATCTTTTACCAATAGAACCTGATTCGTCATATGAAACACTGAAGTATTTAGATAGTTCACTATATATTTCATTAGCTTTATTACCATGTACTTTTTTGATTAATGGTAGTATGGTTGCTTTATATGGCGCTAGAGCTGATATTAAATGTAGGACTTCCCTAGTCTCACCATTTTCTAATGTTTCTTTATCGTAAGCATCACATAGGACAGCTAAGAATAGTCTTTCTACTCCGACAGATGGTTCAATAACATATGGTAGGTATTTTTCATTGGTTTCAGGATCAATATATCTTAGGTCTTTAGAAGAATGTTCCATATGAGTACCTAGGTCATAGTCAGTACGGTCAGCTATACCCCATAGTTCACCCCAACCCATTGGATAGTTATATTCTAAGTCAGTTGTGGCTTTACTATAAAATGATAGTTCTTCTTTTTTATGGTCTCTTGCACGTAGGTTTTCTTGTTTGATTCCTAAATCAAGAAGGAATTGTTTACAATAACTTTTGTAGAAGCCAAACCATTCTAAGTCAGTATCTGGTTTGCAGAAGAATTCTAATTCCATTTGTTCAAATTCACGAACGCGGAAAATGAAGTTACCAGGAGTTATTTCATTTCTGAAGCTTTTACCGATTTGACCAATACCAAATGGTACTTTAGCGCGCATAGTTCTTTGAACGTTTAAGAAGTTAACGAATATTCCTTGGGCAGTTTCACCTCTTAAGTATAGTTTAGATTTAGTGTCTTCGGTTACCCCTTGGCTTGTTTCAAATAATAAGTTAAATTTACGAATATCAGTAAAATCACAAACACCACATTTTGGACATGTAATATTATGTTCTTTAATGTATGATGTTAGTTCTTCGTTACTCCAACCATCTGCTGTATCATCAATACCCTGAGTTTTGAAGTAGTCTTCAATTAATTTATCGGCTCTTTGACGACTTTTACAATGACGACAGTCAATTAGAGGGTCGGCAAATGAGGCAACATGACCAGATGCTACCCATACTTTAGGGTTCATTAATATAGCAGCATCTAAACCATAGTTATAACGATTTTCTTGGATAAATCTTTTCCACCATAGCTTTTTAATATTTTCTTTTAGTTCTCTTCCTAATGGTCCAAAGTCCCAAGCATTAGCAAGTCCTCCATAGATTTCACTTCCAGGGAATACAAAACCATATTGTTTGCAAAAATTAACTATATCTTCCATTGTATATTTATTCATTATTCTTCCTCCATTTTCATTTGTTCATAAGCAAGTATATTTTGTAATGTTTTTAAGTTTCTATCTAGTGTTCTTTTTCTTACATAAGAACCTATTTCCATATTTGATTTTAGACTACCATTATAAACTATTTCATTTTTATTATCTTCATATAGTATGAATGTGCTTTTCATGGTACTAATGCTATATCTAGTTATAGCTTCTAAGCCCACGTATTTATCAATTGTATCTAGTACTTGGTAGAGTAATGTTTTTTCGTTTTCATTTAAAACTAAGTATAAAACATTATCTTCTATTCCCATATTAGTTTGATTTTTAGTCATATTAATAACTATTCTATAATTAGGATTATTAATAAGATTTTGAATCAAAGTATCTATGTAATCAAGATTATATTTATAAATTATTGGTTCTAGATACTTAGTATCAATATTTAATCCTCTTAATTCTAATTTTTTACCATCTATTCTTTTTATCGTAAATATTTGATTGCCATTTATTTTTTCAACAATATAATTATTTAATTTACATTCATGGATAAATTTATCAATTATAAGGTTTATTTTTTGTTTATAGTTACCTACTAATTCATCTTTAATAGGGATAGTATGAATAGTATCAGTATTATCTTTAGTTTTACTAACATTAATACTTTTAGTACCATTTAAGTTTATTTTGATATCTTGATAACCGGTATCTAAATTTTCTATTGTTTTCATTCTCATAGTTTATACTCCATATAGCTACTCGCTTTACTTCTAAAGTATATAAAATATT
>CALBBI010000054.1:0-4189 GCA_937926935.1 uncultured Bacillota bacterium | reverse complement strand
TATTTTGTAAGTCGAAAAAAAGAAAAAGATTCAAAATTTAAATTGGATTCAAATAGCACGACTCAAAATATAAATAATGTAAATACTATACAAAATCAAATAAATACTAACATGTCATTACAAGATTTAGTAAAAGAAAATAAAAATATTGGAAACAATGAGTCAAACAATTTATAAAATGGGGCTTACCCCTTTTTATTTTGCTAAAAATTTGCTATAATAAACTTGCAGTATGTTAAGGATGGTGTTTAAATGAATTTATCAGCAATTTGGGAAACGTTTACAAAATTATTAGATATCTGTTTAGTATGGATAGCTTTCTATTATATATTAAAAAATGTTAAAAATAATATAAAAATGGTTTTAATAGTTAAAGGTGTAATTATAATATTAGCAGTTAAGCTATTAAGTGATTGGTTAAACCTTTATACAGTTGGTGTAATTCTAGAATATGCAATACAATGGGGACCACTTGCAATTATAGTTATATTCCAACCAGAAATAAGAAGCGTACTTGAGTCTTTGGGACGTACACAACTTTTAGGTCGTCATAAAGTTTTAACAGTAGATGAACGAGAAAAAGTAGTGTATGAAATTATGCGTGCTTGCGAATATTTAAGAAAAAACAGAATCGGGGCTCTTATCGTAATTGAAAGAGAAATATCTTTGGAAGAATATATAAAAAATGCAACAAAAGTGTATGCAGATATTTCTGATTCATTACTTGAAAAAAGTTTTGAATAAGCAAAAGGCATTAATAAGAGAAGTATTAATAATAAAATTATATTCACTATCTAAGAATACTAATGATTCAACAATATAAATATTAGCATAAGTCTCATCTGATATAACTGAAGCCGCAATATTACCACTCTTTTTTCTACTATTTGTTCCATAGTTCCAAGTAGTTTCCTTACTTATACCTTCTAAATTATTAACATTAGCATACAATAATACCTTATCACTATTAGTCCAACTAACATTACCATTACTACCTAGCTTTTTTCCTAAAGTATTATTCCGATACTCATAAACATCAATTGTAATCTTACTATTATTAACAATATTATCCGTACTACAATTAGATGTATCACTTAGTTTAATCTCATAAGAATCATCAGTTCTTACAATATCAATATTAGCACAATCTAGATATCCTCCTAAAGGATTAGTAATTTTCTCATTATCCCCATTATCCGGATTTTCTTCCGCTAAATACCCTTCTTCAATTAAAGCTTTAACCGGAATTGTAATAGATTCAACATTATTATCGGTCGCATACTCTAATGCTTTTGATTTAATGTTGTCTATCTTTTGGTTATAGTTTTTTTCTTTAATATTATTAGATACTGCTATATAAGATGGTACTGCAATCCCAATAATTATGCCAAGAATTACTACAACGCCAATTAGTTCAACTAAGGTAAAACCTTTTTTATTCATCTCTCCACCACTTTCTACTATTAAAATTATAAACGAAAAAGCTTCTCTTTTCAAGAAGCTTTTTCTATCTTTTTCTTTTTAAACTTAAACCAATTAAATCTTTAGAGCCATAAGCTGCTACAGTAGCTCCGATATCTCTTCGAACTACATAGTTAAAATATTTTTTTAAATAATTTTCTAAGACCTCCATATCAACAACACCTTCTGCTACTGTTCCTAAAACTACCGTACTAGAATCATACTTTTCTATCGTATCATCATTAACTATTCTTTGAATCATTTCCATTGCTTTAGTTTGGGAAGTCCCTCTCATCATATCCTTAATATTTAAGTTTCCTTCTTCATTAAAATCAACCCGATATTTATATCCTAACTTTTGTAACGCTCCAAGACCTAATCTTTTAAACTTCGTCGTCATTGATTCATCAGTCTTATCACGACCGCTATTTAAGAAACCAATGGGATTTGGCACAAAAAATGCAGTTTGAATCGTCTTTTTATATTCTTCTAATTCTTTAACTATTTCCTTAGCACTTAATCCTTCTTTCGCTAAATATTCAGCATATATATCTATTAAAGTACCACCAGTAGCAGCATTCTTAGTATCAATAACTCTAATTTTCTCTGGACTAACACTATTGGCCATCACATTAGCTGTATTAACACTTCCCTCACTAATACCACTAGACATTGATAAATGAACCACCTCATCTCCACATCTTAAAGCCTCTCTAAAAGTCCTATCATAATCTTCAATACTAGGAGCAGCCGTTTGATAAATATGGCCTTCTTCTAATCCTTTTAATACATCAGTACTTGTAATATCAATACCATCTTTATATTCTAATTTAAAATCTTTTCTAACAATAGCTGGAATAACATATGCCTCATTAATTGGGTCAATTCCACTATCTTTAGTTATAATTGTTTTCATCTAATCATCCTTTCTAACATTGCCCATTTTTTAGGTAACATATTCTATTCTAACACAATTAAAGTCTTTCATAATTTTTAATATGCTAAATTTACAACGCTTTTGACAACATTTTTACAATTTTTGTCTAGAAACTTTAAGTGCCCTCATATTACAACAGATGTGTTCACTTAAGTTAAGGAATAATGTCTTAAATGATATATATATATTGTAATAACTTACGGAGTGATTTTTATGCCTTATTATAATGAAAGATTAATGTTAGCTAGAGAAAAACGTGGTTTAACTCAAAAAGAATTAAGCTATCGTCTCGGATTAAAACAACAACAATATGCTAGATACGAAAAAGGCATAAATATCATGCCCGTTACTTATCTTTACAATATCTGTATTGTTTTAAATATTTCTGCTGATTATATTTTAGGACTTAGTGATGAGATGAATATTAGATCTAATAATCAAAGAACTTTAATTCATTAAGCAATATCACTTTTTCTTATCACATATATCTTGTTTTTCTTTAAAAACGCATAGAAAATATCTTTAGAACTTAAGTTTTTCGCTGCAAGTTCTTTTTTTAACCATGAATGTGACTTATTAACCTCCACTAACACATCCTCTTGAACCTTACCATCAACAATTAAAGGCATAGGATAACTTGATTTTAACTTCAAAAAGTTATATGGAAATATCGATAATTTACCATTAGATTCTAAGAATGCGTACTCTACTTCTTCAATGCTTTTAATACTATTTTGTCTTAATTGAAATAATAAGTCTTCTAATGAATATCTTAGTTTTACCATTTCTTTATAATTAATTTGCCCATTACTTATTATTAATGATGGCTTGCCATCAAAGAAATATCTTATTTTCTTCGATTTTATTGAGATAAACGCTAATAATACTTCAAGTACAACTAAAAGCGATATAGGGATAACTGTATTTAAAATTGTATCATTAAAATTTTCAATTGAGATAGCTACTAACTCCGCAATTAAGATTGATACAATTAAATCAGTTATGCCTAATTGAGCTACCTCCCTTTTGCCCATAATCCGATAAGCCAAAATAATGAAGAAATAAAAAAATATTGTCTTTACTGTTATAATTAATAAATCCATTAACAATCACCATTTATATTATGTATCATAAGTAATCTTTTTAAACATATATTTTAATAGGTGATTGCATGACAAATGCTTTAAAATATTTAAAAACTCTTGGTATCTTTATGGTCTACCTCTTAATATCTAACTTTTTTATTTCTTTATTATATCTTTACACTAACTTAAGTAAAAATGCTTGTAATATTATCACTTTTATATCAACCTTATTAATATTCATAATTCTAGGTTTTAAATATGGTCATCAAAGTAATAACAAAGGTTATAAAAGTGGTTTAAAGATTGGTTCTATCTTAGTACTTACTCTCTTTATTATCAGTCTATTTTTTAAAGACTTCTTTAGTCTTTCCAAAGTTATTTATTATTTAGTCTTAATCTTAGGTAGTACTTTAGCATCAGTTTTTGGTATTAACACAAAAAAAGGGGCTTAGCAATATTTGCTAAGCGTTTTACATCTTTAATGATAACGCATTTTTTAGAGTGTATTCATCAGTATTAAGTGCTTGCATAATGATATTGTCTTCAAATCCCATTGATTTCATATTACGTATGCTTTCAACGGTTTTCTTATTCTCGCCACGAGCTTCGCCAATGGCAATTCCACGTTCTTGACCTTCACTTAAACCAAGATCTTTGGCTTCTCTTCGTTCCGAAGCCATAATTGCTTGAAATTCATCTTCTTCAT
>CALBBI010000053.1:0-4185 GCA_937926935.1 uncultured Bacillota bacterium | reverse complement strand
TGTTTATACTGGTACTTGGTACTGGACAATGTCGCCGTATAATTTCAACCCTTCCAACTCGGCGTCAACTGTTTGGTACGTTAGCGGTACCGGTAACTTCAGCAGCGGCTGGGTTACTTACGGCAACGGCGTCCGTCCTGCGATAAATCTGAAAGCTGATACTCTGGTATCTGGAGGCATTGGAACCGTCAATAATCCATTTACCATCAAAACAACCTAGTAGCGTGCCCCTAAGTTGCAAAATGACTCCTCATTTTGCAACCGCCGCTAACCTAAAAAAATACCATATAATAAATTAATATATATGGAGGGGTGTCTGGTAAGTGTAGTGTGTCTTGGTCGCCGTATAATTTCAACCCTTCCAACTCAACGTCAAATGTTTGGAACGTTAACGGAACCGGTAACTTCAACAACAACTGGGTTACTAACGGCAATGGCGTCCGTCCTGCGAGATTCCTACTAAGATTAGTTAAACTACTAATGCACTGGGCATTATTGGCTAAGGCTAATAACGAGAAGAAGTAATTATTACTTAAAAACTAATAATAATCTAACTTTAGATTGGAAACAAGACAACTCCTTGACTATAAGTCTAAATACAAAATACAGATGCTTTCAATAGGTACCAATCTATTCAGCTATCCCTGTATTATGGGAAAGTATAAACTTTCCTTTTTGAATGGAGTAACATGAACGATAATACAAATAATGACTTTAAACTACTATCCAATAGTGAAAAAACAATTAATTACATCAATAACTTATTACCAAACTATCCTAAAAAAGAAATAATCCTAAAACAAAACATCGAAAAAACTCAATATGAATTAATTGAAAACATCTTTTCATTTAATATCAATAAAGACTCTGTAAGAATAAGAAACAAACATTTAAAAGAAATATTATTAAAACTATCCATGATAGACTATTACATTAGAATATCCTATCATAAAAAATACATCTCCACCCATCAAATGGACTGTATTACTAAAAGACTAATTGAAATAAGAAAAATAACTTACGGCTTAATCAAAAAAGAAAATGAAACTCTATGACCAAATCTGTGATATAAATAAAATTGAAAAAATATATTATAATATTAAATTAAAAACGAAACATAAAAAGAAGAATCTCAACTTTGAGATGTATTATATGAGTAATGTTATGTACTTATACCATGTTTTAAAAGAGCAAAAGTATAAGCACAACTATTATCATATTTTTTTAGTTAAAGAACCTAAATATCGTATTATAATGAGTGAATCTATCTTCGATAAAATAGTTAACCATCTAATTAGTGAAGAAATACTTCTTCCTCTAATTGAACCTAAATTATTAGATATTAATGTTGCTACTAGAAGAGAAAAGGGTACTAAGTCTGGTCTTAACTACGTAAAAAAGTATATTAATGCTATGCGTAAGCAATATAAAAATAACTTTTATATCTTAAAATGTGATATTAGTAAGTATTTTTATAATATTGACCATGATATCCTTCTTTCTAAGTTAGAAAAATTTATAACCGATAAAGAAATCATCAATATAATTAAAGACATCTTAAAAACAGCCACTGACCCCGCTACTAGCCAAAAAATTAGGAAAATAATTAACGATGAGTTAGAAAGGCTAGCTAAATGTACTTTTGATACTACTTATAAAGTTAATACCCTAAAAAACTTACCCATCTATGATAAACCTAAAAAAGGCCTTCCTATAGGGAACATGACCAGCCAAATATTTGCTATTTTCTATTTAAATGACCTAGACCACTATATTAAAGAACAACTTCATATTAAATATTACATTAGATACATGGATGACTTTATATTATTTCATAAAAGTAAAAAATACTTAGAATATTGTTATCGTAAAATAAATGAATATGTAAAAAAAGAAAAACTAAGTCTTAATAGTAAAACTAAAATCTTTCCTATGAAAGAAGGTCTTAACTTCCTAGGATATCGCTTTATTATTAAAAACGACCATCTAATAATCTTAATCAATCCTAAAACTAAAAAACGTATTGTTAGAAAAATAAATCGTATCAAAAACAATAAGAACTATAATCAAGTCTTAGCCAGCTACTATGGCTTCTTTCTTGGTAGTAACGTTAAATCCCTTGTCAATAAATACTATAAAGAGCATACATTTTAAAAAATCCACCATATTAAAAATAGAATATGATATAATGAATGGGACTAGTAGAAAGGAACTATTATGAAATTTTGTGAATTAACCGAAAATGAATTTGCTACTTTTAGTAAAGAAGTATCTTGTAAAAACTTTTTTCAGTCTCTAGAAACTTTAAAACGTTATAAAAATAATAAAGAAGAAGTCTACTTAGTAGGGGTTAAAGATAATGATAAAGTAGTTGCGGCATCTATCCTTGTTGCCTATAAAGAATCCAAGTATTTTAACTATAAAACTTTTAATGCTTACAAAGGCTTTTTAATGGACTATTCTAATAATGAACTTCTTAAGTTTTTTACTAAAGAAATTAAGAAATTTATTAGGAGTAAGAAAGGCTTTCGATTATTTATTGACCCCTATATTGTTAGTGAACAAAGGGATACTGATGGTAAAGTAGTCGAAGGTGGTATAAATAATTTAAGTGTTAAAGAATCTCTTCTTACTTTAGGATATCACTATATCGGTGAGTATACCCAAGTAAAATGGAACTACTGCTTAGATATCCAAGGTAAAACTAAAGAAGAACTATTTAAAACTTTTAAACCAAATACCAGAAATAATATTAATAAAACCTTAAATAAATATTTATTAAACGTTAGAAAACTAACGCTAGAAGAACTTCCTTTATTTAAGAAAGTAACTGAAGATACCTGTGCTAGACGTGGGTTTAAAGACAAAACTTTAAAGTATTATCAAGATATGTATAAGGCTTTTAAAGATAAAGTTGTTTTCTATATTTGTGAGTTAGATTGTGATAAATACATTGCTAACTTAGAAAAAGAAATTGAAAGTGCTAACGAAAGAATTATAACCCTTAGTGATTCACCTTCTAATAAAAATCGCAAGTTATCCCTAGCTCAAGAAGTTAAAAGTAATACTAAAAGAATTGAAGAGGCCAAAGCTATTAAGAAAGAAAAGGGCAATATTGTTCCTTTATCGGCTGCGATGTTTATCCTTTGGGGTGATGAAGTAGTATATCTCTTCAGTGGTTCTTATGATGAATATATGAGCTTTTGTGGCCAATATCGCCTACAATGGGAAATCATTAGTTATGCTTGTGATAATCATTATTCAAGATATAACTTCTATGGTATTAAAGATTTATTTAATCCTCAAGGTAAAGATTATGGTGTTTATGAGTTTAAAAAAGGCTTTAATGGTTATGTTGAAGAACTTTTAGGGGCCTTTGTTATTCCTACTAATTTACTAGGTAAAATTATTTATCTAATTAAGAAATAAAAATTATATTTTAGAAGAATGTACTTTCTTCTTTTTTTATGTTTATTTTGTGTCAAATTTATGTAAAATTTGATATTTTTGGGCATTTTTTTGAAAAAGTCTGCCCGAAAAAAAAGAAAATCGGCACTTGACCGGTAATAAATATTATTAGAGGGAGAAAATTTTTTCCTCTTAGCAGGGAGGTGAGAGAATGTCAAAAAATTTATTAGAATGCAACATGGAAGGGAGAAAAAGATATGCAAAAGACAATAGACAAAAACAAAGTTCATGATATTTCAACTAGTCTAGTAGATATCAAGAAAAATAACCCAGATTTTCAGATTCCTATGATATATGATGGCCCATTTAAAACTGTTTGTAAAACATTTCCTGAGTTTATCAACACCATTATTGTTAACTTACTTGGTATCGACCTTAAAGATATCGAAAACGCTTATTTTGTTGATACTGAACTTCCCGTTGAACAACATAGCAATAAGAAAATGATTGTCGATTTGCTTTTACATGTGGCGGATGACTCTTTAATAAACATTGAGGCTTATACTAACTTAACTCCAGAAAACATCTTGAAAAATAATCAATATGCTTATCGTATCATTTTAAAAGACCAAGTTAATGGTGAGGGTTATAAAAAGCTTAACTTTGTACAACTAGTATTTGTTAAAAATAAGATAGAATTGTTTAAAGATAAGTTAGTGAGTGTGTTTACAACGAGAGAAGAGGAGACCAATGAAGTCCTACCATATACGCCAAAAT
>CALBBI010000052.1:0-1130 GCA_937926935.1 uncultured Bacillota bacterium | reverse complement strand
GTCCTGCTTCCTCTGCCATTTGTAAATTACCGATTTAATCTTAATTATGAGATTAGATCGTTTTTTTAATTATTTAAACTATATCTAAGTGTCAAACATACTACTGGCACTTTTTAATTTGCTTTACCCTCTAGACAAACCAGCATAAAAAATATATAATACTCTAGCTACAAAGGAGAAATTTATATGAATAAAGAAATAATTGCTTATGACATTAACGGCTACCCACTACATGAAAATGATATTATATACAAAGCTTGGTACAATGATTCACCTCATGACCCAAGAATATACATAATCTTAAAAAGCCCATACGGCTTTTACTACATATCAAGCTACCTTGATGAGTGCCATTATCAAGAAATTAATGAATATGAAAGACTTCCTTTGAAAAATCGTACCATAAGAAAAGTCTATAATATCAAATGTGCCAAATACTTTGAATATCATGAACCAACCCGTTTGGTAACACCCCAAGACGAAAAAATTCTACTACGTACTTTAAAACGAAAAAAGAAACCAAGCTCTAAAATTTGAACTTGGTTTTTAATATACAAAAAACACTCATTTACGAGTGCTTAAAATCTAAAGTAAATAAATGGGTTATAACTAGAAGCTAAAATAAAGATAATAGATACAATAAATAAAATCATATAACCAATATCGACCCCTAGACTACCCTTATCAAAAAACTTCTTTACCAAGTCTGTTGAGCAAACACAAGCCAAAACAAACAAGATAATCGTTCGAACTTTAAATATTTGTAAGTGAAATAACAACTTAACATTTCCTAAACCATACCCGCCAACTAAAGCCTTAAATACCATTAATAACTTATCAAAGTCTGTAAAGTAGAATATTATCCAGCCAATAACGACAATCCCTAAAGTAATAAAATGACTCCAGAACTTAGGAATTTTCTCCATAAAATCTTTAAAAACATATTTTTCTAATATCAACAAAATTCCATAATACAATCCCCATAAAATAAAGTTCCACCCAGCGCCATGCCATAACCCTGTAAGTCCCCAAACAATTAGTAAGTTAAAAATATGACGTCCCTTACTAACGCGGTTACCTCCTAAAGGAATATAAACATAATCTCTAAAGAAACTTGATAACGAAATATG
>CALBBI010000051.1:0-3746 GCA_937926935.1 uncultured Bacillota bacterium | reverse complement strand
AAGAATTAGTTATCGAAAATACTAAAATAAATTTAGATAAAAATGTTATTTATGCGGCTTATGCTGCCACTGCTGCATACACAACCCTTCGTACAATTGGCGTATCAAAAGAATCAATCGCTTACGCCTTAAACAAAGATACCAAAGAAGCTAAACGTGGTAAATCTCTAAAATATAAAAATCATATTATTACAATGTTAGAAACTAAAAACGAAAACAATCTAAGTTATTATCAAAGCTGCCGTTATATTAAAGAACAAAGTGGCATTAAAGGTGTAGTACTAGGGTTTGACTACGTCTCAAGGCGTTATAAAGAATCAGACCTCTCTTGGTTATATGATATAGATTTTGAACTATTAAATGATGACTCTATCGATAAAATCTTCCTAATTGGCCGTTTTAAATATGACTTAGCAACAAGATTATCATATGCCAACATCGATCCTAAAAAAATAATCCTAGTTAATGATACTAAAGAACTTTTAAACTACTTAAAAGAATATAAACATCAAAATATCTACACCATGGTCTGGACCGATGTTATTAAAGAATTAAAAACAATGATAAAGGATGAAGAAAATGAAAATTAAATTATTACATTTATATTATGATATCTTAAATATATATGGGGAAAATGGTAATATGCGTGCCTTAGTTAAGGCCTTAGAATACCAAGGACTTAAAGTAAGTGTTGATTTTAAAACTATTG
Organism: uncultured Bacillota bacterium; assembly: GCA_937926935.1. Taxonomy (GTDB): domain Bacteria; phylum Bacillota_I; class Bacilli_A; order RF39; family UBA660; genus CAG-605. Next base: position 3,037 of record CALBBI010000051.1, on the reverse strand, counting down.
ATGATGAAATAAATTTTAATGATTATGATTTTATCTATGTTGGTTCCGGCTTAGACGAATCTATCGATATAACTTTTGAAGATTTAAAAAAATATCGTTCTGACTTAGAAAAATATATTAATGATAATAAATTTATTTTAGCTACCGGAAACTCTCTAGAACTATTTAGTAAACTAGGTATCTTAAATTATCAAACTAAAAGAATTGATTTTCGTATAGTTGGTGACCAAGTATTTAAAACTAATCTTATTAATGAACGTATCATTGGTTTCCAAAACCGTGAATGTATTATAACTGATAATAAAGAAAATAGTATTTTTGAAGTAATCAAAGGTTGTGGTTATGAACCTAATAATATAAAAGAAGGTATTAGAAAGAATAATTTCTATGGTACTTTCTTACTAGGGCCTATCCTTATTCGTAATCCCTATCTTCTAGAATACTTTGTTAAAGAAATACTAAAATCTAAAAATCTTAAATATAAAAAAATGAAACACGATGTTTCATTTAAAGCTTACGAAGAGTTCTTAAAGAACTTCGTTGATTAGTACTCCCTAAAGAGTACTTTTTTTAAACATATTTTTTAAGTTCAATGTTAAAGTTTTAGGTACTTGAATTTTATAAAACTTCTTCCTACTTTGAATTTCTTTTAGTAATTTACTTACTTTTAAAGTTTTATTCTTACTCTTAATTACTAACTTTAAAAGCTTTTCCCCTACTGCATTATAACCCGAGCTAAAGCATTCTCTAGCTAAATTAAGATACATTATCAAACTTTGTTCTTCAGTTAAATTTAATTTTCTTGTAATTTCATCTAATGATAACCCTGAATTCAAAAGTTCTAACTCCATACTAAATAAATCATCACTCACATTATCTTGAAAATCATTCTCAGTTCGAAATTCAGTTGTTACCGGTTTCTTTTCATAACTACTATCATCTTTATTTTGTAATCTAAATATTAAATTTGTAAAATCATAAGTCGAACCCTCTTCTTTATCTAATTCATTGGCAATCGTAAAAAATTCAATTGCTCTTTTTCTATCTAAGAATAATTCTAAATAAGCATAACCAAGACTAGCAAACACATGAGCAAATATATAACCACTACGAATTAATCTTACCGCTAACTCTAACTCCGTAGTAAAATCTTTGGCTTTACCAGCTATAATTAACTTTTGAACTAATTCTTTTCTAATCTCCTTGTCCGCATTTCTATCATAGTCCGTTATAAATACAATCTTATCTTTACCTACTCCAGCAGAAGAACAAAGTGTATCTGGAAACTCTCTAGCTACCTTATACATCATTTGTCTTGAAGATTTATTTAAAGGTTTAGTAACTACTACTAAATCATTCTTTATATTAGCTATTTTTCTTAAATACAAAGCCTTAGCATCTTCATAACTTAATGTTTTTTCTTGTTCTATTATTTCTCTAACTTCTTTTTCTTTAGTTCTTCTTACTAAGTACTCTAATAATATTTTAATAGTTTGTAAATTTAATTCTAACTCATAATTGACTTGGCCATACTTCTCATTAAATAATTTCAAAGCTTCTTCATAGTTCTTATTAATTATGGCTTCATCCATTGTACTACATACTCTGAAATATTTAGGATATGTTTCTCTTAAAGTATCTCTAACTAAACTTAGTATCATTTTTTCTTCGTTAGATAACATTGCGCCCTTAGCTAAAACACTTTCAACTTCTTGATAATTACCCGCTTTAACTAGCGTATAAATATCTTTTTTCTTTTCTTCATTTTTTCTTGTTATATCAAATAGCATCTCTTTAACTATTTTATTGTTTAAGTCTAATCCACTTTCTTTTTCCAACTCTTTCATTTGTTTTTTTGCTAAACCAAAGCGTTTGTTATAACAAGATAAAATAATCTTCTTTTCTTTTTCACTCATTACACCATTATTTAAAATTGTTAAATCATCAAGACTTAAGTATTTTAACCATTCTTTATAATATGGTGGTATCTCCATAATATTACTAACTAAGTACAAATAAAAAAGTCCTCTACTCTTATTCTTACTATTTAGAATATTATCTATATACTCCAAAATATTTTGATAGCCATTATTAACACTATCCCATATCATGTATAATATTGCATCCATGTTATTACTATCTAACTTAGCAGCTTCTTGCATGGCAACATATGCTAAATTAGGATAATTCTCTTGTAATAATTTCTTGGCATACTTATACATTAGATTACTACTAGGTACATAGCCACTACCTTGTTTAACTATTACCTTATCTTCTAACAAAGTATCTATCTCTTCCTTAGATACTCCAAGTGATAATAACACACTATCATTAATTACCTTTTTATCGATATATAACTCACAAATTCTAAATCTATTATCCATATTATCCCCCATAAATCAAGTTAGTACCTATCTTACCACATAATCTTTTAAATACCAATTTTTATTTTAATTTTCTGGTTAAAATTGACTCAGCAGCTAAATTCTTATCAAAATAACTTAATGGCGTAATGCCAATCACTTTATTATCTAACATCCTTATTTCAAACGCTATAACATCATTATCATTTAACTTACTAGTAGACGGCACACTTATAAGAAGACTATCCCCATTATTAACATAAGAAATCATTTGCTTGTGTAAATGTCCAGAAATTAACAAATCATAATCACTAAAATTAATAATTTTAAACGCCTCGTCATTAACTAGGTCTTCTTCTTTTCGAAGAAACACATCACGAAGTAACCCATTTAAATATAAATGATGTGCTAAATGAATACTTACATCACCATTTTGCCATGCCGTTTCTGTATTAGGATAGCAAATAAAATTAGGGCGTTTCATTGTTAGATATCTTAAATCAAATTCATTTAAATTATTCCAATAACGTTCATGAAGGATGGTATCATGATTACCTAAAATACTTAGGGTTTTTATACTTTTATCGTCCGGATAATATTTAAGAAAGTCCATTATTCTAGTAATGTATTCACTTTCGTCCTTTGTCTTTTGGAAAAGATCTCCTAAATGAATT
>CALBBI010000050.1:0-23609 GCA_937926935.1 uncultured Bacillota bacterium | reverse complement strand
ATTTCAACAAATTACTATTTTTCTAACTAATTACTAAATTGTAATTTGCATTACGATATAAGTTCTATATTTACTGCATTGATTTGTGGTGGATTTGAATCTTCAATTAAACCACTAAATGTAACTCTTACTTTATTATTTACTGCATAATAATCATTTGTACCATTTGTTGCCCTTGATATTTTCATTGTTACTTTATCCTTCACTTTAAATGATTTACTATCTTTTAATACTTCAACAGTTATATAGTTTTCTTCTGCAACAATGATTTTTCCCTCAAAAACATCTTTAGATTCGACAAATTTTATTATTTCTTGATTATTTATAGCATCTAATATTTTTGCTTCATCATCAATAAATACTTTCTTAATAAACTTTTCTTGTTCTTCTTTACTATTATTTATTAAACCAACTATTACTTTATTAGTTATATCATCAACATAATTGAATGCAAAATTAGATATATCATTATTATCATATTGAGGAAGAAAAAAATGCTTATGGTAAAGTTGTTGAATATAGAATAGTAGAAAATGATAATACAGGAAATACATATAATAATATAAATTTAGTTTTTACAATCCATGATGGAACATATAAAGGTACTGATATAATAAAATATCCTTATTCGATTATTCATAATGAATTAGGAATCAAAAAATGCAGATTTTATGATTTAAGAGGAAGTTATGCTACAAAAATTTTAAAAAATGGTGTAGAAATAAGAGATGTTGCCGATATATTGGGACATAGAAATATTGAAACAACAGAAAACTATTATATATCAAGTTCCAAAGAGTCGAGAAAAGAAGCTTGTGATATTTTTGATAATTTAACAAAATCAAAAATTATAGATAAGATTGTTCAATATGAAATTGAAATACCATAATTGTAATTAGATAATAATTAGTGTATAATATAATTGTTAAATTGTTCAAATGTACAAATAATTTTATTGTAGATTTGAATATTTAATCTACATATCATATAATCGTATCAGCAAATGGAAAAGCTGACAATGTCACCCATTTGTCATCCGATGATAGATAACATAAATAAGATTAATACTATAAATATCGTAAATACTAAGCAAATTTGTTCATGTGGTTCTGGAAAAAAATATAAGAATTGTTGTGGAAAGTAGTCTTGCCAATTTTTAGAGAATATTCAATGGTGTGAGCGATTAATTTACGTTTACACCTTTTATTTTAATTATGAATGGTTAGAAGGTGAGAAAATGACTTTTGATATAAATAGAGTAAAAATAAGTGTAACAGTTCCATGCGAGAATACTGAGAAAATTAGAACGGCGGTATGTAATGCTGGTGCTGGTATTATTGGAAAATATACTTTCTGTACATCATCTACTAAGACAGTTGGTACATTTATACCTGGTGATGACGCAAATCCTTATTTAGGTGAAAAAAATAAGTTAAAATTTGTAGAAGAAGAAAAACTAGAATTTGTTTGTAATGTAGATAATGTTAAAAAAGTAGTTCAAGAATTAAGGAAAGTTCATCCATATGAAGAACCTGCTATAGATATAATTCCTTTGATTGATGAGGATGAATTTGAATAAAGATATTAGTTGGAGGTAAAAATGGACGAAGATAGATTAAAGCATTCCCTAGCTGTAGCTAGGAAAATGGTGGAGATTGCTAAAAATAAAAGCTTGAGTACTGAGGATATTGAGAACTGTTTTGCTATTGGATTTAATCATGATATTGGATATGAATTTACGCAAAATGGGGTAAATCATAATGTGATTGGTGGAAATATTCTTAAAAATAATGGATTTAAGTATTGGCAAGAAGTTTATTATCATGGAGAAAATGATACAGAGTATGATTCTTTGTACTTAACTATTTTAAATCAAGCGGATATGCAAATTGATAAGTATGGCAATGATGTTGGCTATGATAAAAGGTTATGTGATATTAAAAGTCGTTATGGAGAAGATTCTATAGTATATAAAAAATGTTTTGAATTGATTGAAAAGATTAGATTGAAGTAGTTAAAACTTAGTAAGCGTGGTGACTCTTTTGAAAATAAAAGTAAAATACAATAATGAAACATTAAAAACATAGTTAGAAACTTATATAAAAAATAACTTTGCTGTTGTTTATGAGATTGCAAGTATTGCTCCAGTATACTTACTTGGTGGAGCAATTAGAGACTTAATTATGGATAAGGAACCTAAAGATTTAGATTTTATTGTTTTAGGTATTGAGTACTCAAAAAACATTTTAAAAGTATTAAATAAGCATAAGATATATTTTACTTACAATCATTTTGGAGGTTATAGAATAAATTATAATGGAGTACATGTTGATTTGTGGGCAAGTAATGATTTATTTTCAGCTGTACAATATAATGTTGATGGTTTGTTCTTTTATTTGAATGATAATAATTTGATATCATTTTCGTTTGATGACTTTGTAAAGAATGAGTTGAAGCTTATAAATCCGGATAATAATATTGAAAAAGGTCGCGAAAAAAAGTTAATACAATTTGAAAAAGATTATGGAAATTTAAAATAAGTATAGATATTTATTTTAGTTCTATATAAAAAATGTTATTGAAAAATGAAGTAGAATACCAAAAAGGTTAGGTTGTTAGTAAGACTTTAGTTCAATTTACATGCCAGTGAGTCAATAATTATGTTTAAATATGTACTACATTCAGTATATAGAGAAGAATAATTTAAAATATTATTAGTTGCTTTTTCAAGAATGATATTAATAATTTTCTACAAAACGTAGAATTTTTTTTATTGGATAAATGATATATTTAGGATGTGGGAGGGATTTGAATGATTAAGAAAGTGGTTTTAACGGGTGGACCAAGTAGTGGAAAGACGACTGTTTTAAATGGCATTGTAAAAGAGTTTAATAAACAGGGGGTTAAGGTGATTGTGGTGCCGGAGACGGCAACGGAGTTAATAACAGCTGGTGTTAGGATGTTTGGGGAAGATAAGATAGATGCTTTAGATTTTCAAGAGTTGGTTATTAGAACGATGATTTTTAAGGAAGATAATTATTATAGGGCAGCAGAAATGTATGAAAAATTGTATCCTAATCAAGATGTGTTGATAGTATTAGATAGAGCTATTATGGATAATTTGGCATATGTAGGGGATGAAAGGTTTATTGAGGTACTAAATAGATTAGGGTTAAATGGTGATTATAGTCAAATTTATAATAGATATGATTTAGTAATAAATCTAGTAAGTAATGCTAAATTCTTTACCTTAGAAAATAATAAAGCAAGAACGGAAAGTGCTAGGGAGGCTTTGGAGTTAGGCCAAAGAACGTTAGCGGGCTGGATAGGCCATAAGAATTTAAAAATAGTTAGTCCTAAAGAAAATATTGATGAGAAAATTAATGAAGTTGTTGGGCATATTAACGTTTTATTGAATAAAGAACAATTAAAGTTACAAAAGAAATATTTAGTAAATTTGAAAAATAGTGATTTGAATGAGGTTTTAAAAGATAGCAAGGTATCTTATATAGAGCAGGTGTATTTAATTAGTGACGATAATGTTGAGAAGAGAATAAGAAAGACAGTTAATAATAATTATGATACTTATGAGTTAGCTGTATATAAGATAATGGAAGATGGAAGTAAGGTTTTGGATAAAGAAAAAAATATATCTAAAAAAATATATAATGAGTTATTGCAATTTAAGGCTTTTAATTCAGGCGTTATAAGAAAAGCTAGATATCATTTTAGTTATGGTGATACATGTATGTACCTAGATATCTTTGAGGATAATAATGAGATAGGATATTTAGAAATAAATTATGATTGGAAAGATAAGATTACTTTGCCATCATATTTAGATGTTATTAGTGATGTAAGTAATGAGGAGGTTTATTCTAATAGAAAATATGCAATAAATGATATATACTTAAAGCGATTGCTTCTTAACTAGGTCGCAGTATTTTTCTTCTTCAATATTATTTAGGTCAATGCTAAAGTTTTTGGTAATACTTATTAAATCGTCGTAATTGTTACTTTGCATGGCTTCTATTTCAAAGAAAAGACCTAAGTTTTCTACGGTGTCAAAGGAAAATTCATAGTTGTTATATTGATATGTTATACGTTTTTTAGAGACAGTAACTTGGCTGTTAAAACCTAGTTTAGATAAAATGTGATTAAAATTATCTAAGTTGTCTATTGATACTTCATATTTTTCCGTGTTAAACTTTGTAATTTCTTTATACGATAGGGTACTTACATTACCTACTTGGCGTATTCTAAGCCATTTATTTGGGCTATTTAAAATATAGTAGGTGTCAATTTGGGTTACATCGCTTATAAAGGTGCCTACTTTACTTACTTCGTATAAAATTCTAAGATATTCGTCTTTAGTTAATCTAATTTTGATTTCATTTTCGAAAGTTTTTGTTTCGTTATCGCCATAAAGTAGATAATTGATAGGTGTATTAAAAATTTCACTTAGCTTTCTTAAAGCGTTGAGGTCAGGCTTGGTGCGGTTGGATTCCCAACTAAAGATGGTTTTACCAGAAAAGAATAGTTTATTACCTAGTTGTTCTTGGGTTAGATTATTCTTTTTTCTTAAGTTTTTAATTCTTGTACCTATTGTTTCCATAAGTATCCCTCTAAGGAAATTATATCTAATAATTGGCAAAGAAACAATATTGATAAGGAAGCAATATAAATGATATAATTCGGATAAGGAGTGCTTATTATGAACGTTAATTTGGAGTTGTATAAAACATTTTATGTAGTGGCTAAATATAAACATATGACTAAAGCTAGTGAAGAGTTGCATGTTTCTCAACCAGCGATATCGCAAGCGATAAAGAAGTTAGAGGAAGAATTGGGTGGAGCACTTTTTGTTAGAAGTAATAAAGGAATGGATCTAACAGAAGAAGGTGAAATGTTTTACTCGTATGTTTCTGGGGCATTGAAGTTAATAAATGATGCGGAAAATGAGTTTGGGTCGTTTAAGAAACTTACTAAAGGCGAGATAAAAATTGGATGTTCGGCTTCTTTAACTAAGTTGGTGTTGTTGCAGGCTTTAAAAGAGTTTCATCAAGATTATCCGGGTATTAAGATTAATGTAGTTAATGAACTTACAAGTAATTTAATATTGGATTTAAAACTAGGTAAGTTAGATTTTGTTATATTTAATGAGAGTGATATTAAAGAAGCGAGTTTGGAGTTAAGAAAACTTAAAGATTTAAAAATTGGGTTTGTTTATAATCCAGAGTATTTTGAAGATAAGATAGTAAATATAGAAGATTTAAATAATTATCCTTTGATATTACAAAAAGAAGCTTCTAATACAAGAAAGTTTTTAGATAATTTGTTATTGGCTAAAGGGATAAGATTGGTTCCTAAAATGGAAGTTGTTAGTCAAGATTTAATTATGGAGTTTGCTAATATTGGTTTAGGTTTTGGCTTTGGGTTTGTGGATCTAGCTAAGAAAAAATATAAGAATTTGCAAGAGATAGATTTAAACAAAGATTTACCTAGTACTAGTGTTTATTTAGGGTTAAATAAAGATATGACCTTGTCTTTTGCAGCTAAGACGTTTATAAAGTATTTAAAATAATGATAAGGAGGTTAAGCTTTAAATGATACTTAATGTTAGTGGAAGAACGGATATTGTGGCTTTTTATACACCATGGTTTATGAATAGATATAAAGAAGGATATCTTGATGTAAGAAATCCTTTTAATCCTAAGTTAGTTAGTCGTATTAATTTTTCTAATGTAGATTTGATATTGTTTTGTACTAAAAATCCTCTTCCTATTATAGATAGGATAAAAGAAATAGATAAGCCCATTCTTTTTCATGTTACTTTGACCCCATATAAAAAAGATATTGAACCGAATGTTATTGATAAAAAGTTAGTTATAGAAGGAATAAAGAGATTGTCTGGTATATTGGGTTCAGATAATGTTGTTGTTAGATATGATCCAATATTTTTAAGTGATTCATATACCTTGGAGTATCATATAAGAGCGTTTGATAAGATGTGTAAGGTACTTAAGGGATATGTTAAAAAAATAGTGGTTTCGTTTTTAGATGATTATAAAAATGTTAGATATAATATGAGATATTTGAGATTAAGGGCATTTACAGAAGAAGATTATAAACAAATTGGTCTAAATTTTAGTAGGAGTGCTTGGGAAAATGGCATGAGTGTTCAAACTTGTTTTGAAGAAAGAAATCTAGTTAATTATGGTTTTACTAGGGGTGAGTGTTTGTCATTGGAGCTAGCTGAGAAAATTACGGGTAAGAAGCCAAAAAAATGGAAGGCTAGGGGTAAGAATGGTTGTAATTGTGCAGAAATGGTAGATGTTGGTGTTTATAATACTTGTAAGCATTTTTGTAAGTATTGTTACGCTAATTATGACGAGAAAATGGTAAATGCTAATACTTTGAAGCATGATGTTAATTCAAGTCTTTTAATTGGGCAAATTGGTGCTGACGATGTTATAAAACCTAGAGTATAAAGATGTAAAGTGGTAAAGAAAAAAGTACGTTTTTCTTAAGATATTGGTATAATTTAAGTAGATATTAGAAGAATAAAAATAGTTCTTCGAAGAAAGGAAGATGGATATGAAACAAGGACGTGTAGCAATTATCACTGGAGGTGCCAGTGGAATAGGACTTGCAACTGCTAAAAAGCTTCTTAGTGAAGGGGCTAGTGTAGTTATTGCGGATTTAAGTGATAAAGTCTTAGATATCGCGACTTCTTTAGGTGAGAAGTGTTTAGGTGTTAAATGCAATGTTGCTTTAGAAAGTGATGTTGTAGCGTGTGTTAATAAGGCGGTTGAAAAGTTTGGACATATCGATTATTTAGTGGCTAATGCGGGAATTGGAGGAAGTCCTGCCGCACCAGACGAAGTAAGTATGGCCGAATGGAATAGTGTGGTTGCAGTTAATCAAACCGGAATATTCTTAATGAATAAGTATGTTATTAAAGAAATGTTAAAAAATGGTGGTGGTAGTATTGTTAATACTTCGTCAATGTATGGTTTAGTAGGAACAAGTACAAGTTTTTCTTATGCCGCTACTAAGGGAGCAATTAATCAAATGACTAGATGTTTGGCATTAAGTTATGCAAAGAAAAATATTAGAGTTAATGCGATTGCTCCAGGGTATGTTGATACACCAATTTTAGCCCAAGTACCACAAGATATGAAACAAGCTATGGCGATGCAATTGCCGGTAGGAAGACTAGGTCAAGATTTTGAAATTGCTAATTTAGTAAGTTATTTACTAAGTGATGAGGCTTCATTTATTATCGGTGCTATTGTCCCAATTGATGGTGGTTATACGGCACAATAAGAGAAAGTTAGAACGTTAATTTTCTTTTTTCTTGGGCTAATTTATGATATTCTATATATAGAAAGACTTGAGGTAAATATGAATTATTTAGATAATATAAATAAGGATACATTGGAGTATTTCAAGGTATTGGAGCCTGATTTTCCTACGTGGTTAATTCCTTATATAAATACGCCTACTATGTTAAAACAACAATATATAAGTACGATGTGTGGTAAGAATTATACAAAGTTATTTAACGTTGATTATTATTATTCAAGTTTAGATCATAGCATTGCAGTAGCGTTAATAGTTTGGCATTTTACTAATGATAAGAAACAAACTTTGGCAGGGTTATTTCATGATATAGCAACTCCTACTTTTAAACATTGTATTGATTTTTTGAATGGAGACTATATGAGACAGGAGTCAACAGAAGATTTAACTTCGTATATGATTAGTAGTTCTAAAAAGATAATGGCTTTATTAAATAAAGATAATATTAAGTTAGAAGAAGTAAATGATTATCATATTTATCCAATTGCGGATAATGATACGCCGAGGCTTTCGGCTGATAGGTTAGAGTATTCGTTATCGAATGCGTTGTTTAATTGCCATTTGGCTAAGTTAGATACGATTAGAGAAATATATAATGATATAAGCGTTCAAACGAATGCGGATGGAATAGCGGAGTTAGGGTTTAATAATCTGGATGTTGGTTTGAAGTTTGTTCGGTTAACTAGTGTGTTGTCAGTAATTTATAGAGATGATAAAACAAGATATTCGATGCAGTTAATTGCGGATATTTTAAAAGATATGGGTACTTTAGGGATAGTTACGAAAGAAGATTTATATACTAAAAAGGAAGATGAAATGCTTGAGGTAATGAGGCTTAATGGTTATAAGGATGTTATAGATACTTGGAGTAATGCTTGTGAGGTTTTAACTTCTAGGGAAGAACCTAAAGGTGTTTATTATGTTTGTCATGGTGCTAAAGTACGTTATATTAATCCTTTGGTTAATAATCTTAGAATAACGGATAAATCTAGGGTTGCGAAAGAAATGATAGATAAAAACTTAGCCTATGATATGAGTAAGTATGTATACTTAGATATGAAATTAGAAAGGAAACTTTAAATGGAAAAGATAATGAGTTTAGGGGTAGCTGAGGCAAGACGGACTTTGAATGAGAATAAAGGAGGACCTTTTGGTGCAGTTATTGTAGATAAAGATAATAATGTTATAAGTGTAGCGTCGAACTTGGTTTTAGAGTTACATGATCCGAGTGCTCATGCTGAGATTATGGCAATTAGAAAAGCCGGAGAGATTTTAAAAACGCATGATTTAAGTGGGTGTAAGATTTATGCGACTGGGTATCCTTGTCCTATGTGTTTAAGCGCTATTATGTGGGCTAATATTAAAGAAGTTTATTATGGCACAGATTTAGAAGAAGCTAAAGAGATAGGATTTAGGGATGATTTTATTTATAATTATATAAAAAATCCTAATGAAAAAGCTTTGAAGTTAGAACAAATAGGGCACGACGAGTGTCTAGAATTGTTTAAAGAATATCAAAGTAAGAAAAAGGAGGTTTACTAATTAAGAATTTCTTTGTATAATCTTCCTTTAAGGGGGATGTACGTGCAAAAAGTTGTATATATTAATGATTTAAGAGAGTTACCGCATGGAAGAATGTTAATTACCGATGGAAATTCAAGTGTTTTATATAAAGTTAGTCCTCATATTTATTATAAGAAATTTGGGGAAAGATATATTAGGTTGGATGAAGATAAAAAGCAAGAGTTAATGAACTTTTTGGAATATATTTTAGATATTGAGGCTAAAAACTATGTAGCACCTACGATGTTGTATCGAAGTGAAGATAGGCTTTATGGGTATACGATTGTGAAAGTACCAGGTAAGAATTTAAACCATGTAAGTAAGAGAACTAAAGTTAGTGAGTTTATTGAAAGAATAGATGAAATGAAGGAAACGATGAGAGTACTTGCGGATAAGAGAGTGGTATTAAGTGATGTTAACATGTCAAATATTATTTATAATAAATCGTTTTTCTTAATAGATATAGATAACAGTTATATAGATTATACACATTCTAAGGATATTATTTATTTAAGTAATATGAATAAATTTTATATGGATGTTGTTAATACTTTGATTAGTGATATGCCGGAAGTGTTGGGAAGGGATTGTGAGTTTCGAGAACGAGAAAGACTTTTAGGACAAGGTTTTAATGAGGATTATAAAGAAATGCTTATTTTTATGAAAGAATTATTAGAAAATTATTATAATAAAGAGATTGTAACGATAAAAGATTTTAGAAAGTTAACAAGGAGATAGTATGGATAATAATAAATTATGTGAAGATTTAAAGAATAGACTTAGTGATATTGGGAGGTTACTTTGACGAAGATGTTAAGTTAGAAAGGATAAAAGCCTTAGAGTCTCTTATGAATGAGTCTGGTTTTTGGGATGATGCCGCTAAGGCCAATAGAGTTAATCAAGAGCTTACGCATTTAAAAAAAGAACTTAAAGGATATCATGACGCTAGGGGTGAGTTGGAGATAATTTTAGAGCTTTTGGAATTAGAAGATGAGAGTTTTAACGAAGAGATAAAAAATAATTTAGAAAAATTAACTAAGGAAGTTGATAGTTTAGAAGTTAGTTTGTTATTGAGTAATGATTATGATGAGTTGAATTGTTTTTTAGAAATACATCCAGGTGCTGGGGGAACGGAGTCATGTGATTGGGCTTCAATGCTTCTTAGGATGTATGAAAGGTTTTGCGATCAAAATAATTATAAGTATGAGGTAGTTGATTATCAAAAGGGTGAGGAAGCTGGAATTAAGTCAGTTACCTTAAATATTAAGGGCTTTTATGCTTATGGTTATTTAAAATGTGAGGCGGGAGTGCACAGGTTGGTGAGAATTTCTCCATTTGATTCTAATAAGAGACGTCATACTTCTTTTGCTTCGGTAAGTGTTGTACCGGAGTTTGATAAGAGTGTTGATATTGAAATCAAAGAAAGTGATTTAAAGATTGATGTGTATCACTCTAGTGGCGCTGGTGGGCAGTCGGTTAATACCAGTGATTCGGCAGTTCGTATTACGCATTTACCAACAAAGATTGTGGTTACTTGTCAGGTTGAAAGGTCGCAGTTAAGAAATAAAGAACGCGCTATGGAAATGTTAAAAAGTAAGCTTTATAAGCTAGAGTTAGATAAGAAACAAGAAGAGTTAGACAAAGTTAAAGGGGTGGTATCTAGTATTAATTTTGGTAGTCAAATAAGAAGTTATGTTTTAGAACCATATACTTTAGTAAAAGATTATCGTAGTAATTATGAGACTAGTGCGGCTTTGAAAGTGTTAGATGGCGATATTATGCCAGTTATTGAAAGCGTATTACGAATAAAAAAATAATATAATTAGGAAGAAAGGTTAATTTATGTTGGAATTTACAAAAATGCAGGGATTAGGGAATGATTATATTTATATTGACGCTACTAAGATTAGGATAAAAAATCCTAGTATGTTAGCTAAATATATGAGTGATAGACATTTTGGAGTTGGAGCAGATGGTTTAATATTGATTTTACCTAGTAGTAAAGCTGATTTTTCGATGAGGATGTTTAATGCTGATGGTAGTGAAGCTGAAATGTGTGGTAATGGAATTAGGTGTGTTGCTAAGTTTGTTTATGATAAATGTTTAACTGATAAAAAGATAATTACTGTTGATACTAAGGCAGGAATTAAGACTTTGACTTTAAATGTTGTTGGTAAATATGTTGATACGGTTAAGGTTGATATGGGAATTCCTAAGTATGAGAGTGAATGTATTCCTGTTATTTCCAATACTAAGATTGCTAAGAATTTAAAAATTGAAATATTAGATAAAATATTTGATGTTACTTGTGTTTCAATGGGTAATCCACATACGGTGATATTTGTTGATGATGTAGATAGTTTTAATGTAAAAAAATATGGGGAATTGATTGAAAAAAATAAAATGTTTCCGCAAAGAACTAATGTTGAATTTGTAGAAATAAAGGATAATTCCAATATTAAAATGAGAGTTTGGGAAAGAGGAACGGGTGAGACTTTAGCGTGTGGAACGGGAGCTTGCGCTAGTGTTGTTGCTTGTGTTTTAAATGGACTTACTTCTCGTAATGTTAGGGTGCAACTTTTAGGGGGAAATTTGGATATTTTATATAATGATAATAATCATGTATATATGACTGGTCCTGCTAAGACGGTTTTTGAGGGAAAACTAATTGATTTAGATGTTAAGAGTTTTATTTAAAGACTTAATTTTAGTTTTAGGTCTTTTTAATTGAATGAAAATTTGTTAAACTTACTTTAGAGATAAGGTTGGTGGGTGTTATAAAAAAGTATGTTGGGTTAGTAGTTGGTACTTTAATGGTTGCTATTTCTTTTAATTTGTTTTTTGTACCTAATGATTTAGCTGCTACTGGTGTATCGGGGTTGGCAATAATATTAAGTAGTTTTTTTAATATTTCACCATTATATTTTATTTATGTAGTAAATGTTATTTTAATTGGAGTATCGTTTGTATTTTTGGGTTGGGAAGATACTAGAGGTACTATTTTAGGCTCTATTTTAGTACCTATTTTTATGAGCTTGACAAGTAATATTAGTACGATTATTGATTTAAGTGATGTGGATATTTTAATTAAGGCAGTTATTGGAGGATTAGTTTCGGGGTATGGATGTGGTATTATATTTAAAAATGGTTTTACTACAGGTGGTACGGATATAATTGAAAATATTATTTCTAAGTATTTTAAAATTCCTTTATCTAAAGCTATGATTATGGTTGATGGTATGATTGTGTGTTTATGTGGTTTTGTTTTTGGGTTAGAACATATGATATATGCCCTTATTATCTTGGTATTAATTAGTTTATGTAGTAATAGATTTATGTTGGGTATTAATGATGATAAGATATTGTTTATTACTTCAAAAAAGTATGATGAGATTAGAAGATATATAATTTCAAGGTACCATTATGGTGTTACTATTATGGATGGTGAGGGTGGATATTCTAAGGTACATGAGAAGATTTTGATGTGTTCGATTAAGGCTAGTTTTTATGTTGAGATTATGCAGGCTATAAAGGTTATTGATAGTGAGGCTTTTGTTAGTGTTGTTAATTCTTATGAAACAGGTTATTTAGATAAGGAAAGAAGAAAAAGACTTAGAAAGTATTAGAAAAGCAATAGTGAATTACAGCTACTGCTTTTTTAGTTTAATTTATTAAATAATTCTTTAGGGTCAATTTCTAAGGCTTTGGCAATTTTAGAGACAGTATCTAGTGAGAATTGTTTTTCACAACCACTTTTGGTTTCGATTTTTTTCAAGTAGTCTACGCTGATATTACTTTCCATGGCCAGCTTCACTTGAGTCCAGCCTTTTAACTTTCGTTGTTTTTTGATATTTTGGGCGACTAAATAGTATAAGTTATCTTCATTCATAAATATCCCACTTTCTTTCGATATTTTTGTGTTCAACTTAATTTTCTCATTAAAAATTTGTAAAATATTTACGATATAGTACACTTTTTGCACATTTCATGATATAATTAGCGAAGAAAGGAGTTACTAGTATGTTATTGTCGACTACTTCAGTGTTAGAAGGAAAAAGAATTAAAGAATATAGGGGAATTGTTTTTGGCGAAACAATTTGTGGTATTGATTTTGTAAAGGATTTTACGGCAAGTCTTACCAATTTTACTGGTGGTAGAGTTAGCGAATATGAAGAAGATTTAGTGGCAGCTAGAGCGGATGCCGTAAGTGAAATGATAGAACGAGCAAAAAAGATAGGTGCGAATGGCTTAATTGGAATAAATGTCGATGTTAAATCAATTACTGTCGGTGAAAAAGTGCAGGTAATGCTTATGGCGACTGCCACTGGAACAGCAGTTATTGTAGAAGAGGAGAAGTGATATTATGCAAAAAAATGGCCAATATGTAGGTGTTAATGACGAATATGTACCAGATAATGAAAAATATGTAGATAATAATTTAAATAACGAAATCAAAAATGATATGCATGATATATATAAAGGCGCTAAGGGTTTTGTTACTAATAAGGACAACCAAGAAAAAATGAAGCAAGTAGGTCGAAAAGGCTTAAAAATATTCAAAGGTATAGGTATTGGATATTTAATTTATATTGGAATAGTGTTTTTGTTGGTAATTGCTGGTTTTGTTTTTACTCTTGTAATGATTAGTAAATCACATAAAGACTTTGAAGATACTAGAAATAATATAATTAATAGTTCAAAAGATATTTTCGAAGATACTGATAATAAAAGTAATGAAATGATTGATAGTATTAGTAAGAGTATGTTTAACTCGGGTTTAGAAAGCTATAAAGGTACTCAATCTAAAATGATGGTAGGAATGTTATTAGACAATATTTCTACAAACTTAAAAAAATATCAAAATCATGTAATTACGGTAACATATGGAACATTTAGTTCTTCAAACGCTAATGAAATAATAACTTTGAAAAAACAACTAAATGAAGATACAAAGTATGAAGTAATATTTGATTATGACGCAACTGGTTATATTAATGCTGTTACGATTTTAGATTAAAAGACTGTTAATGACTTATTGCTTTAATAGTCTTTTTTATTGGGTAAAAGTTTTTGAAAAAGGCTTGCACTAAGTAAAAAACTAGTGTATGATACATGGCGTAAGGAAGATTATATGAATAAAAGTATGGAATACTTAAATAAACTTTTAAATGATGATGATACTGTTGTTTTAGGAGTGTCTGGGGGACCAGATTCTATGTGTCTTCTTAGTTTATTACTTCGAGTTCGTGAGCAGGTGAATATTAAAATAGTAGTATGTCATGTTAATCATATGGTTAGAAGGGAAGCTTTAGAAGAAGAAGCATTCGTAAGAAAATTTGCTTTAGATAATAAATGCTTTTTTGAACTTAAAACTTTAGCTAAAATAGAGAAAAACTTTGAGGCAGAAGCTAGGAAATTACGTTATGAATTTTTTAAAGAAATTGCTTTAAAATATCATGCTAAGTATATTATGACGGCTCATCATGGTGATGATTTAATGGAAACTGTATTAATGAAGATAGTAAGAGGATCGAATATTAAGGGTTATTCTGGGTTTTCTATTAAAAGTATGGTAGATGATTTTTACTTGGTAAGACCATTAATTTTTTATACAAAAGAGGATATTGTTAAATATTTAGACAATAATAATATTGATTACTGTATTGATCAAAGTAATTTTGAAATGGATCATATTAGAAATCGTATTCGCGGGAATATTATTCCGTTATTAAAGAAAGAAAATAGTAATGTTCATTTGAAGTTTTTAGAGTATCAAGAAGAATTACTTGCTAATTATAATTATATTAATAAGGTTGCTTTAAAAAAGTTAGAAGAGATTTATGTTAATAAGAAGTTAAATATTGCAGAGTTCAATAAGTTAGATGACGTTATAAAAAGAAGAGTGTTGGAAGTAATAATTCGTGGCATTTATAAAGATAGTCTATATTTGATTACAAGTAATAATACTAAAGAAATAGTAAATCTTTGTTTAAGTAAGAAGCCAAATGGTAAAGTAAGTTTGCCTTTGATGTATAATTTTGTAAAGAGTTATAATGAGGGATATTTTAAAATAGTTAAATATAGTAAGATAGATAAAGCCTTATTGAAAGAAGTTTTTGAAGGTAATAATCAAAGATTAGAAGTTGTTAAAGAAAGTACGGATACCAGTAATTATACAACAAGGCTTTTAAGCAGTGAGGTTAAGATGCCGTTATATGTAAGAACAAGAATAAACGGTGATAAAATTAGAATTAAGAATTTTAATGGTACAAGAAAACTTAAAAGTGTTTTGATAGATGAAAAAGTGGATAAAGAGTTTAGAGATGGGTTATTGTTAGTTGTTGATAGTAATAATGAGATTGTCTTTGTACCGGGTATTAAAAAAACTAAATTTGATAAAGACATTAATGAAAAATATGATATAATACTTAAGTATAAAAAAGAAGGAGAAGATTATGAATAAAAAAAGAAAAAATTCAATAATGCAATCATTACCATATTTGATATTAGTGATTGTAATATGTAGTGTTCTTTTTGTATATAGTGGAGGTAAATCAAGTGTTCATGATTTAAAAACAGGAGATTTCTTAAATTATATAAAAGAAAATAAGGTTACTGAAATGACTGTTACACCAAAGAGTGATGAATCAATTTATTATATTACTGGTAAAATTGATGGTTATAAGAGTAATGAATCGTTTACAGTAAAAATTATTAAAGAACAAATGGATACAGTTACTAATTATGCGGAGTCTCATAATTTGAATTTATATGATACAAATAAAGATCCTGGTTCTAGTACGGTATTGTATATTTTAGTTAATGTAGTTCCAATTTTACTTGTTTGTGGTGTTGGCTATGTTATGTTTATGAAAATGGCTTCAGGCAATAATAAGTCAATGGACTTTGGTAGAAGTAGAGCTAAGTTAAGTGAAGATGGTGGCAAAGTTAGATTTAGCGATGTTGCTGGTTTAAAGGAAGAAAAAGAAGAAGTTGCTGAACTTATTGATTTCTTAAAAAATCCTAAGAAGTTCCAAAAGTTAGGGGCAAGAATTCCTAAGGGTGTCTTACTTGTAGGGCCTCCGGGAACTGGTAAAACATTACTTGCTAAGGCAGTAGCGGGAGAAGCTAATGTACCTTTCTATTATATTTCTGGTTCTGATTTTGTAGAATTGTTCGTTGGTGTTGGTGCTAGTCGTGTTCGTGATATGTTTAAACAAGCTAAACAAAGTGCGCCTTGTCTAATATTTATTGATGAAATCGATGCTGTTGGTAGACAAAGAGGTTCTGGTATTGGTGGTGGACATGATGAACGTGAGCAAACATTAAACCAATTATTAACTGAAATGGATGGTTTTGGCGCTAATGAAGGAATTATTATTATTGCCGCTACTAATAGACCTGATGTTTTAGACCCAGCACTTTTGCGTCCAGGTAGATTTGATAGACAAGTTACTGTAAGTCTTCCGGATGCTAAAGAAAGAGAAGAAATATTAAAGGTTCATGCTAGAAATAAGACTTTTGATAAGAGTGTTAATTTAGCGGCTATTAGTCAAAGAACACCAGGATTTAGTGGTGCGGACTTAGAAAATCTTCTTAATGAAGCAGCTTTACTTGCAGTAAGAAGAAATAAGAATGCCATTGGAATGGATGAAGTAGACGAAGCTACAGATAGAGTTTTAATGGGACCTGCAAAGACTTCAAGAAAGATTACGGAAAAAGAAAAGCGTTTAGTAGCAATTCATGAATCTGGTCATGCTGTTATTGGTATTAAACTTGCTGATGCTCAAGAAGTACATAAGATTACTATTATTCCTCGTGGTGTTGCTGGTGGTTATACTATGATGCTTCCAAAAGAAGATAAGATTGGTATTATGACTAAAGAAGAGTTAGAATGTCAAATTACTGGGTTACTTGGTGGTCGAGCTTCAGAAAAATTATTCTTAGGTGAAACTACTACTGGTGCTAGTGATGACTTTAAGAAAGCAACAAGAATTGCTCGTAGTATGGTAACTAAATATGGTATGTCTGATTTAGGACCAATGCAATTAGAAGAAGAAAGTGAAGGGGTTTTCTTAGGTAGAGATTATAATAAAACTAAGAATTTCTCAGACCAAGTTGCTTTAGAAATAGATAAAGCTGTTCGTAAGATTATTGAAGATTGTTATGATAAGGCAGTTAAAATCTTAAAGGAAAATGAAGATTTAGTTCATCTACTTGCAGATGCATTGGTAGAACATGAGACTTTAACTAAAGAACAAATTGAATGTTTAGTAGAAACTGGTAAGATGTGTCCAGTAGAGCCTCAAGTTAGTGCAGAACCAACGATGGTAAAACTAAAAGAAGTAGCAAAAGCTAAAGGAATTAAAGGTTATCAAAAGATGACTAGAGAAGAATTAGAAAAAGCTATTGAAGAATTAGATAAGTAGTCTAGTTCTTTTATTTTGGGCTTCTCAAATTACAAATAAGAAATTTTAGAGAAAATTTAAGACAAAATCTACTTTATATGATAAAATTAAAGAGCAATATATATAAAGGTGGTATAGAGTATGGCAAAAGTTATTTCATTAGTTAATCAAAAAGGGGGAGTAGGAAAGACTACTTCAAGTATTAATTTGGCAGCAGCGTTGGGTAAAGAAGGTAAGAAAACATTATTAATTGATTTAGACCCTCAGGGTAATGCTTCAACAGGGTTAGGATTAAATAATGGCGATATAAAGCATGATATTTATGACGTTATGACTGGGGCTTGTGAAGCTAAGGAAGCTATAATAAAGACTAAGTTTAAGAACTTAAGTATTATTCCGGCAACATTAAATTTAGCTGGTGTAGATGTAGAGTTTGTTAAGGCCATGTTAGAAGATTCTAACTTTAGACAAAATGAACAGTTAAAACTTAGTATTGAACCATTACTTGAAAAGTTTGATTATATAATTATTGACTGCCAGCCATCTTTAGGAATTACAACTATGAATGCTTTAGTAGCTAGTAATTCAATAATTATTCCAGTACAATGTGAATTCTTTGCATTGGAAGGGATTACGCAGTTATTAAATTCAGTTATAATGGTTCAGTCGAATATGAATCCTAATTTGAAAATAGAGGGAGTTCTTCTTACTATGTTAGATGGAAGAACTAATATAGGACTTGAAGTAATTGAAGAAATAAGAGGATATTTTAAGAACAAAGTATTTAATACGATTATTCCAAGATTAGTAAGATTAGTTGAAGCGCCAAGTCATGGGAAGCCAATAAGTGATTATGACCCAGAAAGTAGAGCGACTTTGGCTTATCAAAATTTAGCTAAGGAGGTAATTAGTAGAAATGGAAACTAAGAGAAAAGCATTAGGTAAAGGGTTAGAGCAATTATTTTCTAATGAAAGAATTGATTTTGATAACTTTGAAAAAGGTTTAGTTGAAGAGGCTAAACCAAATGAAATAGTAGAAATTTCTTTAGATGAGATAAGAAGCAATCCTTATCAGCCTCGTAAAATATTTGATGAAGAGGCTTTAAATGAATTAGCAGAATCAATTAAGGAACATGGAATTGTTCAACCAATAATTGTTAAGAAAAGTATTAAAGGATATGAATTAGTTGCCGGGGAACGTCGTACTAAGGCATCAAGAATTGCAGGGCTTAAGACAATACCAGCAATAATTAAGAATTTCAATGACCAAGAAATGATGGAAATTGCATTAATTGAAAATATTCAAAGAGAAAATTTGAACCCCATTGAAGAAGCTATGGCATATGATAATATTCTTAAATCAAGTAATATGACTCAAGATGAATTAGCTAAAAAATTTGGCAAGAGTAGAAGTTATATTACAAATATTTTAGGACTTTTGAAATTACCAGAAACAACAAAGAAATATGTTGAAGAAAATAAACTAACGATGTCTCATGCAAGAGCGTTATCAAAATTAGAAGATGAAGAACAAATTGATAGATTAGCAGATAAAATTATAACTGAGGGATTAAATGTAAGAACAATTGAAAATATTGCTAGGGATGAGGCGTTGCCTAAGATTAATCCTCAACATACAACAAAAGTAAGTGATTCAAATAAATATATTATATATGAAAATGCTTTAAGAGAAAAAACGGGAACAAGAGTTAAAATAGGTAATAAAAAAATTGAAATACCATTTAACTCGACTCAAGAATTAGAACGTATTTTAGAATCTCTTAATATAGAGATAGAAGGTTAATATGAAGTTTTTAGATAAAGTTTTAGAAATTCTTTTTAAACCGAGAGTTTATGTTCCTATTTTAGCAATTACTATTGGGTATTTGATTTATAGAATTATTAGATCAGGGGTCAAGAAAGCTTTAGAGTATGGTAGTAAAAGTGCTTATGAGACTAAGAAAAGAAAGACTATTGTAGAATTAAGTTCTAATGTGATTAAATATATTATTATTGTGATAGTAGGTATAATTATTTTAGAAACATATGGGATAGATACGAAGTCTATTATTGCTGGATTAGGGGTATTTTCTGCAGTAATAGGTTTGGCTTTTCAAGATACTTTAAAAGATTTTATTAGTGGAATTACAATAATACTAGAGAATTATTATATTGTAGGAGATTATGTTACGATTAATGGCTTTACTGGAGAAGTTATTGAACTTGGATTAAAAAGTACTAAGCTTAAGAACTTTGATGGTGATATTTTAGCTATTGCTAATCGTAATGTTACTCAGGCAATTAACTTATCACAGACTAGATCAATTGTATATTTAAAACTTGATGTAGCTTATGAAGAACCAGTAGAGAAAACTGAAAAAGTATTAAATATGTTAATTCCCGAATTTGAAAAAATTCAGTATGTTATGAAAAATTCAGTTAAATATTTAGGAGTTGATACTTTGAGCGATAGTTCAGTAAGATATATGGTAAAAATTGAATGTGTTCAAGATAAACAATGGCAAGTTAGAAGAGATGCTTTAAGACTTGTTAAGATGACATTTGATAGAGAAGATATAAAGATACCATATCCACAAATAGAGGTGCATAATGGAAAATAATTATAAATTAAATGATAATGTTATAATGAAAAAGCCTCATGCTTGTGGGTCAAATGAATGGAAAATTACCCGTGTTGGGGTGGATATAAAAATTCAATGCAATAATTGTGGTAGAGAAATTATGATGGATAGATTAGAGTTTAATCGTAAATTAAAGAAAGTTTTGGGTGATAAGAATGAACAAAACTAAGAATAAGATTAAATTAAATCCTATAATGACATTAGTTATTCTAATTGGGTTAACAATAGTACTTAGTGGTATTTTATCGTTATTTAGAGTTAGTGTTACTTATAATGAAGTAAATTCAGTTACTAATACTTATGATAAAACTTTAGTTAGTGTAGAAAATATGTTTAGTTTAAGTGGTCTTAAGTATATATTTTCTTCAACAGTTTCTAACTTTGTAGCGTTTACACCATTATCGATGTTGATAATAATTCTTATTGGAATTGGCGTTATGGAGAAGAGTGGTTTTTTAAAGACAACTTTTACGTTGATAACAAAGAATGCGCAGAAGAAAACAATTACATTTGCGATAGTACTTATTTCAATTTTATTTAGTTTAGCTGGTGATCTTGGCTATGTAATAATGATACCTTTAAGTGCTTTAGTGTTCTTATATGGACGAAGAAATCCTTTGATAGGAATTGTAGCATCGTTTGCTGGGTTAACTTGCGGAACGGGATTAAGTGTTATATTTACAAGTGTAGATTCTAGTTTAATGAATATTACTTTAAACGCTTCCCATATTTTAGATAATAATTATACTATGGGAGTTTGGTCGTATTTCTTAATAATGTTAGTAGCGGCTATTTTGGTATCAATATTAATTACTTTTATAACTGAAAGATTTATGGTTAATGAAGTTGAAAAGTATGAATTTAAAGAAGAAAAGAAAGAATTTAAGCTAACTAAAAGAGAGCTTAGAGGGTTATTATTTGCTGGTACAGTGGGATTAGTATATGTATTATTCTTTATATATAACATTATTCCTAATGTGCCATTTGGGGGTAATTTATTAGATTATAAACAGGTTTTATATATAGATAAATTATTTAGTCCAGATAGTTTCTTCTCTCAAGGTTTTGTCTTTATAATTACAATGCTTTTTGTATTACTAGGTTTATTTTATGGACTTGGGGCGAAGACAATTAAGAATAATAATGATTTTTGTGATGATTTAGGTCATTCTTTAGATGAGATAGGTAAACCAATTGTTTTGATTTTATTAGCGTCGGTTTTAATTAATGTGTTTAAGAAATCAAATATTGGGACAGTTATAGTTGGGGCATTGTCTAACTTAGTTGGTGGTAGTGCATTTACAGGTATTCCATTATTAATATTGTTCTTCTTAGTTGTAGTTATTGCAACAATAGTGTTACCTGGTTCAGTAAATAAATGGACAATACTAGCAGGAAATTGTGTACCAATTATGATGAATGCAGGGTTCTCACCAGAATTTATTCAAGTAATATTTAGATTTGGTGAATGTGTTACTTATGGAATAACTCCTATTATGGCATATTATGTTATTTACTTGGCGTACTTAGAAAAATATCAACAAGGAGATGAGCCAATAACGTTATTTAGGTCTTTGAAGTATCAAAGAAGGTATGGTTACATGGTTGGTATTTTATTACTAGTAATACTTATATTATGGTATATAGTTGGACTTCCATTAGGTAGTGGAGCGCCAACAATTTAGAAAGGTAACTGTGGTTATCTTTTTTAGTTGCTAAATTTGGTGGTTTTCATTATAATAGTCTAGTAAGGACGTGATATTATGGCATTAAAAGCAGGAATTGTAGGATTACCTAATGTAGGAAAATCAACATTATTTAATGCAATTACAAAGAAGAATATATTAGCAGCTAATTATCCATTTGCGACAATTGACCCAAATGTAGGGGTAGTTACAGTACCGGATAGTAGATTAGAATACTTAGAAAATTTATATGTACCAGAAAGAACTATTCCAACTACTTTTGAATTTACTGATATAGCAGGGTTAGTTAAAGGAGCTGCTTCTGGTGAAGGACTTGGTAATAAGTTTTTATCACATATAAGAGAAACTGATGCAATTGTTGAAGTTGTAAGATGTTTTGATGATGCAGATATTATTCATGTTGAAGGTAAAACTGACCCAATTAGGGATATTGAAATAATTAATGTAGAGTTAATACTAGCAGATTTAGAAATAGCGGAAAATAGAGTTAGTAAAATTCAAAAGAAAGCAGAGACTACGAAAGATAAAGATGCTGTAGCAGAATATGAAGTATTGAAAAAATGCGTCGATGCATTAACAAATAATATTCCTTTAAGACATTTAGATTTTAGTGAAGATGAGTTATTACAACTTAAAAACTTTAATTTTATTACTTTAAAACCAATTATTTATGTCGCTAACGTATCGGAAGATGATGTCGTTGTCGGGGAAAATGATTATACGAAAAAGGTTAAGGAATATGCTTCTAAAGAAGGTGCTTCGGTTGTTGTCATGTGTGCAAAAATGGAGTCGGAGTTATCGGAATTGAATGATGATGATAAGAAACAATTTTTAAATGATTTAGGCATTAAAAATAGTGGATTAGATAAGCTTATTTTTGCGACTTATAATTTACTTGGATTACAAACTTTCTTTACAGTAGGAAAAGATGAATGTAGAGCATGGACTTTTAAGATTGGAATGAAAGCACCAGAATGTGCGGGAATTATTCATAGTGATTTTCAAAGAGGATTTATTAAGGCTGAAGTTACTAGTTTTGATGATTTAGAAAAGTATGGTAGTGAAAAGGCTGTACAAGAAGCTGGTAAGAAGAGACTTGAAGGTAAAGATTATGTAATGCAAGATGGAGATATTGTATTATTTAGATTCAATGTATAGAAAAAAATCGCCTGCGGGCGGTTTTAATTTTGGGTTCTTCCACATAGCCAATCCATGGAGATATTGTATTTTTGGCATATTTGGTAAGCAAAAGAGGTTAGAATAAGAGTTTTTCCTGATTCATAAGCACTTATTGTAGAGTGAGAGGTGTTTAAAAGGGACGCTATGTCTTCTTGGGTTAGAGATAAGTCTTTTCTAATCTTTTTTAGGTTGGAACCAATTATTTTTTTATCGAGTTTTTCTAAGATAGTATGGTTGTTGTTTTTACGAGATAGATTCATTACATAGTCCATAGAAACATTAAAATAATTGCAAAAATCATTTAAGTGGTTAAGGGGTATTATTTGTTCTTTTGTTTCCCATCTAGCATATGTTGATTTACTGACATTTAAAATTGTAGCCAAGTCCCTTTGAAAAATATTATGATCTTTTCTAATATCGGTTAGCATTTCGTTATAGTTCAAGGTAATCACCATAATAATTTTCTCATTATCTATTTATTTTTTATTTCTGCCCCTATAATACGACAAAACGTGTTATAATTAAATGGTAATAGTAGGAGATGGATATGAAAAAGAAGAAATTATTAATTATATTAGGAATTATCGTGATTACTTTTATGGTTATTGGGGTTAGTTATGCTTATTATATTAAGACATTTTCGCAAGTTAATAGTAATGTGGTTAAAACTAAGTGTTTGAATTTAAGCATAACTAATGAGAAGAATGATATAAAGTTAGATGAACAATATCCTATACCAGATAGTG
>CALBBI010000049.1:0-3858 GCA_937926935.1 uncultured Bacillota bacterium | reverse complement strand
ATAATTCAGATATTCCTTCTAAGTACCTTCTTAATAAGGTTAAGTCTTTAACATCTACTTTGCCATCTTCATTAGTATCACCATACCAAATGTAATCTGTAACTGGAAGAGTTATATCTTCTTCAAGCATTATTTTTTGTAGATATTTTAAATCAATATCATTAACTTTACCATCGGCATTTAAATCGAAATTTTTAAATGCTTGGCAACTTAAACTAGACATGCCCATAACATATCTTTGAAGCATTAGCATGTCAGTAGTTGTTACATCACCATCTAGATTACCATCACCATATTTAGTAACAGTATATTTAGAACAAGCATTAGTGCTTGAAGAAGAACCCGAATTACCGGTATCATTACTTACTTGATTACTAGAATCAGATGCATTACAGGTATAATCATCAACATAGCTTCTTAATTCATCGATACCGCTATCAGGATCAACATAACGATAAACTGTTACAGTAGCATTTTTATCACAAGCATTTTTCGTATCTGTAAATACTCCTGCTTCAATAAGGGTATTAACAGTAATCTCATTAGCACTAGTTATACAACTACTAGTATTATCACCATCTGCTGTAAACCCAGCAGTACACTTAGATAATTTAATATTATTTTGTTTATAATAAGTTATAGCCGCTTCTTTTAAATTAGAAACCGCAAGGGAACCAGCTTTCTTTTTGGCATTATTAATCATTGCTGTGGCACTAAAAGAGGCAATCGTAATTAAAACTCCTAAAATAACAACAGTTGCTAATAATTCAACTAATGTAAAACCCTTCTTATTCATATTATCACTCCTCTATTTTAATTTTAGCACACTATAGACAAAAAAGAAATTATTTGTTATAATACTTCTTGAATTTGTGTTATAGAGATTTAACTATAACAATAATAACTTTATATATTTATTTAATTTATGATTAGAAATATTAACAGACATTATTGTGGTTACTTTTCTATTTTTTACTTAAGAAAGAAGGATATTTATGAAAAATAATGAAGATGCTACGTACATAGTGGCATTGGGCGGCTTAGGTGAAGTCGGTAAAAATATGTATGCATTTACACACAAAGATGAAATATATATTATTGATGCAGGAGTTATGTTTCCCGAAACTGATTTACTTGGTGTTGACTATGTAATCCAAGATACTACTTATTTAAAACAAAATGAAGATAAGATAAAGGGTCTTATTATTACTCATGGGCATGAGGATCATATTGGGGGAATATCATTTTTATTACAAAGTGTTAATATTCCAATGATTTATGCTCCTAAGATTGCAGTTGATTTAATTAATAAGAAGTTAGTTGATCGTAATATTGGTTATAAGAATATTGAAGTAATTAATGAAGATTCTATTATTAAATCAAAGTATTTTAATATTGAATTTGTTCGTACTACACACTCTATTCCCGATAGTTATGCGATTGTACTTCATACACCAAATGGAACGATATTTGAAACAGGAGACTTTAAGTTTGATTTAACACCAATTGGACCGATGGCGGATTTACATAAGATGGCACGTATTGGGTCAGAGGGTGTAAGACTTTTAATGAGTGATTCAACTAACTCTCTTAATGAAGGATTTTCAAAGTCTGAATCAGCAGTAGATGGGGCTTTAACTGATATTATTAGTAATCATAATGGTCGTGTTATTATTGCAACATTTGCGTCAAATATTTTTAGAATTAAGCATATAGTTGAATCTTGTCAACATAATAATCGTAAGATAATTACTTTTGGTCGTTCGATGGAAAATGCCATTGAAATTGCGTTAAATAATAATTTAATTACTGATAAATCAATATTTATTGAAGCTAATCAAGCTAAAGATATGAAACATAATGAAGTTTGTATTTTATGTACGGGAACTCAAGGTGAACCTTTAGCGGCATTATCACGTATTGCTAATGGTACACATAAACAAATATCTCTTTTACCAGATGATTTAGTAGTATTCTCTTCAAGTCCTATTCCAGGTAATGCTTCTAGTATTAATAATGTAATTAATAAGTTGTATTTAAAGGGTGTTAAAGTATTTACGAATACGGATTTAGCAGATGTTCATACTTCTGGTCATGCTAAGCAAGAAGAACAAAAATTAATGTTAAGGTTAATTCAACCAGAGTATTTTATGCCAATGCATGGTGAGTATCGTATGTTAAAGCAACATGCTGATACTGGGGTATTATGTGGAGTAAAAAAAGAAAATTGCTTTATTTTACAAAATGGTGAATCTTTGGTAATGGATAAAGATGGTATTAGAAAAGGTCCTGTTGTTACAGCGGGAGATGTTTATGTTGATGGTTCACGTATTGGAGATATTGGCTCAGTAGTTATTAAAGATCGTAAGTTAATGAGTCGTGATGGTATTTTAGTTACTATTTTAAATATTAATCCAATGACTAAAAAGTTATTATTAAAACCTAATGTTACTACAAGAGGATTTGTTTTAGTTAATGAGAATACGGAGTTAATTCAAGCTATTGAAAAGAAGATATTTGATGTAACTATTCATTATTTAAATAATAATAATTATAACTATGTTGATTTAAGAAATACAATTATTTTAGAACTTCATCCTTTTATTAATAATTTAACTGGTCGTAGACCTATTATCTTACCGGTTATTATGGAAATTAATAATAAGTAGATATTATAAAACTGATAGATTGTTTTAGTCTATCAGTTTTTATTATTCTATGAATGTTATTCTAGCATAGCCGTTTCCCGGATTTCCTTGTATAGTACCAGTACCATCGTAGCTAGGCATTTCAGTATACTCTCCTTTTTCTGTTGTCCATTTATATCCAGACCCATCTATCATAATTGTATCTTTAAAATACAAACCTGAATAATGAATGCTTTGTCCAGTATGTATTATATTGTCTTCTGTGCTTTCCTCTTTTATTGCATCGCAACCATTATGTCCGGAAATATAGGAAGAGCCACCGGCACCAGTTGATGCTTGCGATACATTACTAGCAGTTTTAGAGCCACCACCACCGTAATAGCCTCCGCCACCTCCGCCGCCATCATTGACGCTACAACTATCCCCACCATAAATAGCATAACCACCAACTCCAAATTTTCCATTAGCAGTACCAGGAGAAACTTGTGTAGCACCAGTAGCCATATAATCAGCTGACCCATAATATCCACCATTGTCGCTAAAAAGTCCACCTCCATTGCTTGGAGCATATCTTGTTGAATTATCAATACCCCCTGAACCGGCAGCAACCATTATTCTAGATTTCAAAGAATCAAAATCACTCCAATCACCATCAACTAGCCTAATATCAGTTGCCCCACCGCCAGCAAAATCAACACCTTTATTGTTATTATTTTCATGTTTCAAATAATGCTTATAACATACTAAGTTTCCATAGCCTCCACCATTAAATCTAAAATTTACAGAAGTTGGATTAGACTGGTTAACATATCCATATTCTCCAACATAGACATAAATTTTTTGATTTTGTTCAAGATTTATTAAACCGGATACATAGCTGCCGTAAGATAAAGGAACACTAATACCATTATCATTTGTTCCAGCGCCAGCACCCCAAGTTTCTATTTTATAAGTTCCAGTTTTAGGCACCATAAATACCTGTTCAGTACCAGTATAACTAAAATCATAATATTTTAAAAAGTAAATACTACATTTGATTTTTTTAGTAGCATTTCTTATGTTTATGCCCCACTCTTCATTATCCCAAGTTGCTGTCGCTCCATTATCACAAACTATCTTATCAACAACATAGCCATCGTCTTTTCCTGGTATTTTAGTTTGATACTCACCATCAAAATAGCTAGCAATATATTCATTACTAACTTCGTCG
>CALBBI010000048.1:0-5443 GCA_937926935.1 uncultured Bacillota bacterium | reverse complement strand
GAGGGATAGCGAAGTGGTCAAACGCGGCAGACTGTAAATCTGTTCCTTCGGGTTCCATGGTTCAAATCCATGTCCCTCCACCATTTCTTGATTGCCTCGTAGCCAAGTGGTAAGGCATCAGACTTTGACTCTGACATTCCGATGGTTCGAGTCCATCCGAGGCAGCCATCTTATGTTTGAAAATTAAATATGTCCTGTTAGCTCAGTCGGTAGAGCATTTGACTTTTAATCAAAGGGTCTGGAGTTCGAATCTCCAACAGGACACCATGTTGTTATTAAAAAAGCCCGAAAGTTCGGGCTTTTTTCGTGCTTTAAGATAAGCCAATAATTTTAGCAAATTTGTTGGAAATCGTTAAAAAATTTGTGCGTAGTTCACAAGTAGAGCACACACGGTACACAAATTTTATATATATACGTTCGCTAGTATTTTAGGTTAGATATTTCTTTGCATAAAGTAAAATAACTTAAGCGATAATCAAATAAAAAATTTAATAAAAAAGGGTTGCATTTTAAAAATATATTTAATATAATAGGGCTTGTAAGCAGTGATTAGAAAAGTAGTAATATACTATACTTTATAGAGAGAATTAGTGGTTGGTGGAAACTAATAAAGTAATTATATGAACTTGTTTTTAGGAGCTTTCATGGGTAATTCCTATATCAATTAAGAGAGAAAAAAATAAGGTGGTACCACGTAACATACGTCCTTTGGGATATGTTACGTGTTTTTTAATCAAAGGAGTGAAGTTATGAATACAATTACCTTAAATATAATATTTTTTATAGTTGTTTACTTGCTGGTATTTATCTTTTGTTACTTTTTTGCAGGAAAACTTAGAAGTAAAAGCAAAGACAAAGATAAGAAAAGAAGAAAGAATAAAATAACATTTAAGATGATGAATGAAGGAACATTCTTAATTAAAAGATATAATTTAGATGATACCAAGATTAATCTTAAGAAAATGAACTTTGGAATTGCTAATTGTAATGCTTTGATAATTGCTTTTACTTCAACTTTTATTAGTGCGATAGATATAAAAATCTATTATAAATTTGCAATTGCATTTGTGCTGTTATTTGCACTGATATATGCAATATTTGAAATATATGGAAGATATTTAAATAAGAAATGGGGAAAGAAACATGAATAATAATTATAATTTTAAAGAAATTGAAGCTAAATGGCAAAAATATTGGGATGATCATAATAGTTTTGAAGCTATAACGGGAAGTAGTAAACCACATTACTATGTTTTAGTGGAGTTCCCATATCCATCTGGGGCAGGACTTCATGTAGGACATGTTAGAAGTTATACGGCACAGGATGCGATTGCTCGTATGAAAAGACTTCAAGGATATAATGTATTATACCCAATGGGTTGGGATGCTTTTGGAGCACCAGCTGAACAATATGCGATAAAAAATCATATTCATCCAAAAGAGGCAGTTGCTAAAAACATTGCAACATTTAAAGGGCAAATGAAACATTTAGGTTTTAGTTTTGATTGGAGTAGAGAGTTTTCGACAACTG
The DNA here is from genome assembly GCA_937926935.1 of uncultured Bacillota bacterium. Classification (GTDB taxonomy): domain Bacteria; phylum Bacillota_I; class Bacilli_A; order RF39; family UBA660; genus CAG-605. The sequence continues at coordinate 3,912 of CALBBI010000048.1, read as the reverse complement.
ACCCAGAATACTACAAGTGGACACAATGGCAATTTTTACAATTTTATAAACATAATATGGCTTATAAAGCAACTGTACCGGTAAATTGGTGTCCAAATTGTAAGACAGTTTTATCTAATGAAGATGCTGCTGGTGGGGTATGTGAAAGATGTGGCGCTAGAGTAGAACAAAAAGAAAAATCCCAATGGATGCTTAGAATGAGTGATTATGCTGAATCATTACTTCAAGGGTTAGATAAGACACATTTTGCTCCTCGTGTTAAGTTAGGTCAAATTAACTGGATAGGTAAGTCAACGGGAGTAGAAGTTGATGTTCAAATCAAAGATGGTGGTAAATTTAGTATTTTTACTACTTGTATCGAGACAATTTATGGTATTACTTTCTTTGTAATTGCCCCAGATGGTAAGCTTATTCAAGAACTTTTACCTAGAGTAGAAAATAAAGATGAAGTTTTAAAATATATTGAAGAAACTAAATTACGTTCTAATATGGATAGAACAGAATTAAATAAGAGTAAGACGGGTGTTTTAGTTAAAGGTGTTAAAGCCATACATCCAATTACGGGAGTAGAAGTACCGATTTTCTTAGGAGATTTTGTTTTAGGAGATTATGGAACGGGTGCTGTTATGGCCGTGCCAAGTCATGACCAAAGAGATTATGAATACGCTAAAGAATTTAATATTCCAATGGTTGAAGTTATTACCGGAGGAGATACTAGTACTAAGGCTTATGAAAAACATGAATATTTAGAAAATAAAGATGCTAAGTTGATTAATTCTAGGGAATTTACTGGATTAAGTGTTATGGATGCTAAGGAAGCTATTACGAAGTACTTAGAAGAAAAGGGTATTGCTAGAAGAGTTAATAATTATAAAATGAGAGATTGGATATTCTCTAGACAAAGATTCTGGGGTGAACCAATTCCAATGATTTACTGTGAACATTGTGGTTGGCAACCAATGAAGGAAGAAGATTTGCCTTTGTTGCTACCAGATGTTGCTGAATATGAACCAACGGATAATGGTGAATCACCTCTTGCTAAGATAACCGATTGGGTTAATACTAAGTGCCCTAAATGTGGAGAAAATGCTAGAAGAGAAACTGATACAATGCCTAACTGGGCTGGCTCAAGTTGGTATTTCTTAAGGTTTATGGATGCGAGAAATGATAAAGAGTTTGCGTCAATGGAATCTATGAAATACTGGGGTCAAGTTGACTGGTATAATGGCGGAATGGAACATACAGCAAGACACTTGTTATATGCTAGATTCTGGGTTCAATTTTTACATAATATTGGTTTAGTACCAAAGAGTGAAATGATTGATACGAGAGTTAGTCATGGTATGGTTTTAGGTTCTGATAATCAAAAAATGAGTAAATCTAAAGGTAATGTAATTAATCCTGATGATATTGTTAGTGAGTTTGGCGCTGATACGTTAAGAGTTTATGAAATGTTTATGGGAGATTATACTTGTGATGCTCCTTGGTCTACTGATTCATTAAGAGGATGTAAGCGTTTTATTGATAAGATTATTAGATTGAAAGATAAAGTTGTTAGTGGGGACGAATATACTAAGAGTTTAGAGGCTTTAATTAATAAGAGTATTAAAAAGATTGGCTATGATTTAGTTAATATGGCTTATAATACGGCAGTTTCAACTTTAATGATTTTAGCTAATGCTTATGATGATTGTGATAGTATTACAAAGAAAGATTATGAAACATTGTTGATTTTATTAAATCCAATTGCGCCTCATATTACTGAAGAATTAAATGAAGCTTTAGGTAATAAACCAATTGTGGAACAAAGTTGGCCAGAGTATGATGAAGAAAAGACTATTGAAGAAGAAAAAGAAATTGGGGTTCAAGTTAATGGTAAGTTAAGAGCGTCAATTAAAGTTAATGTTAATGATTCAGAAGATGTAATGAAAGAAAAAGCTATGGCGGAAGAAAATGTTAAGAAGTTTATAGATGGAAAAGAGATTGTTAAAGTTATAGCTATTAAAGGTAGAATTGTTAATATTGTTGTTAAATAATTCTAGAAGATTAAGTTAGGTTTAAAGCCTAGCTTTTCTTATGGAAAAATATATTTTGTGTCATAATCAATAACAGTGATGTTATGAATAAACCAAGTATAAAGAAAAACTATATATATCAAGTGTTATTTAGAATTATATCCATGATAATACCTGTAATTACAATACCTTATTTATCAAGAGTACTAGGGCCATTAAATATTGGCATATTTAGTTATTTTCGTGCAATTTGCACGTATTTTGTTATACTTTTCGTACATTTTGCACGAAAAACGTTATTGTAATAATTATGTATACTTTTGTATAAAAGGTAAGTGCTGGTGCTAACTGTGTTTTAGATGTTACAGAAGTATCTAATGAAATAAAATAAATATTGTATAAGAATATGATGTTAAAGTGTCATATTCTTTTTGTATCTTTAAAACGACAAAATTTGCGCAAAGAATGCAATACAATAAAAACGGTGAAAAACATGAAAGTGAAAATATTTGACTGTGAACATGAAAAAGACCTAGAGAGTGCTGTTAACTTATTTCTAAATAGTGGAAACTATGATATAATTGACATTAAGTATTGCGTATCAACATCTATGTTTAGTGAAGAACAAATATATTGTTACTCAGCGATGGTGATATATAATGAAAGTTAAGTGGTTAAAAATGAAAAAAAGTTCTTTTGTAGAAGGAACATTTATAGCAACATCAGCAATAATATTTGTTAAAATACTAGGAATGCTTTATGTAATCCCTTTTTATGCAATTGTTGGAACAGAGGGAGCGGCGTTGTATGCTTATGCCTATAATATCTATAATATATTCTTAGATATAAGTACAGTAGGGCTTCCAGTAGCAATATCAAAAATAACTAACGAATATAATACACTTAAGAAAAATGACGCTAAGTATCGTGCTTACAAAATAGCAATAAATATAATGAAATTTATTTCAGTATTTGTATTTGTTTTATTATTCTTATTTGCAGAGCCTATTGCCCGTTTAATAATTGGAAATCTTACTGGGGGAAATAGTGCCGCTGATATTACTAGTGTTATAAGATGTATATCTTTTGCTATTTTAGTTATTCCTTATTTAAGTGTAACTAAAGGGTACTTACAAGGGCATAATATCATAAATGTATCAAGTGTTGCGAATGTGATTGAACAAGTAATTAGAATAATTATTATCTTACTAGGAAGTTACTTAGTAATTAATGTCTTTAATGGTAGTTATGTTACGGGAGTAGAGATTGCTTTAAGTGGAGCTTTCTTTGGAGGGCTTGCTGCTTATATCTATATCAAAATTAAAATGAATCGTAATAAAAAAGAGTTGGGACTTGCTACGACTAAGAAAAAAGATAAGATTACGAATAAAGAGATAACGAAGAAAATTTTAATGTACTCTATACCTTTTATTATTATTAATTGTGTATCTTCATTATATAGTTTTGTGGATATGGTTTTAGTAATGCGTGGGATGGGGATGGTTGGATATAATACTAAAGAAGTTGAATTTATTGCCACTTCCATAAGTACTTGGGCTGGTAAAATTAATATGATAGTTATATCAATTGCTATGGGTATGACGGTTTCTTTAATACCTTCTATAGTTAATTCTTATACTTTAAAAAAATGGGATGGTGTTAATAAGAAAATTAATACTTCTTTAAAAATGATAATTTTTATTTCTTTACCTATGGCTATTGGGTTATCGATGTTGTCTAAAGAGGTATGGGCCATATTTTATGGACCAAGTGAGATTGGAGCGACTATTTTAAGTTTGTCAGTATTTATGGCGGTGTTCTTAAATCTTTATATGGTAACATCAAGTATAATGCAGTCTTTAAATAGATTTGGGGTTGTTTATAAATCAGCAATTTC
>CALBBI010000047.1:0-6970 GCA_937926935.1 uncultured Bacillota bacterium | reverse complement strand
GATGGTTTTGTTGTACATGATGAAAATGGTTATGCTGGACATATAGATATTGGTGATCAAGAAGAAAGTTTTGGTATTTTAGGTCATTTGGATGTTGTTCCTGCTGGAGATGGCTGGACAAAATGTGATCCTTTTGAACCAGTTATTGAGGATAACAAATTATATGGTAGAGGAGCCATTGATGATAAAGGACCTGTTACTGCTTCTTTGTATGCCATGAAATATGTAATGGATACAATGAATGTAAATAAAAGAGTTCGTTTAATTTTAGGATTAAATGAAGAAGTTTCTTGGAAATGTATTGAATATTACAAACAACATGAAGAGCTTCCAACTCTTGGATTTAGTCCTGATGCTGATTTTCCTTGTATATATGCAGAAAAAGGATTTTTAAATGCTTTTATTGAATCAAGTTATATTCCAAATAGCAATATAAAAATTATAGATTTAAAATGTGATAATGCTATAAATATAGTTCCAAAATATGCTGAGGCAATACTTGAATTTAATAATTTAAATTTAGATGACATTCAAACTGAATTACAGAATTCGATTACAGAATATAATTTTCATATTGATGTATCTCAAATAACAGATAATCAAATTAAACTATCTGCACATGGTGTTGCTGCACATGCTGCTTATCCAGATTTTGGAGTTAATGCATTATCTCGCCTTTTAGTAATTTTAAATGATTTATTTGAAAATCATAATGAACCTTTACAAATTCTTCAATTATTTAAAACAAGAATTAATACTGATTTAAATGGTAATTTATTAAATATAGGATGTACTGACGAATCCGGTGATTTGACATTAAATGTTGGAAATGTAAGTTTTAAAAATAATTCAATTACAATAGGATTAAATATTAGAATTCCAGTTACAATTTATATTGCATTAATAAAGCAAAAAATTTCTGACTCAATTTTAGATTTTCCAGATATTTCAATAAAATTTGATGATGAAAAATCTGCACTATTTGTTCCAAAAACAGATCCTTTAGTTACAACTTTATGTGATGTATTTAATGAAGTAACTGGATCTAAAGAAGAGCCAATTACATGTCCTGGTGCAACATATGCTAGAGCATTTAAAAATGTTGTTTCTTTTGGTTGCAATATGCCAGGTAAATTAGATATGTGCCATCAAGCTGATGAATTTTTAGATATAAATGATTTATTAAAAAGCATAGAAATTTTTATAAAAGCCATTAGAAAATTAACAGAATAATATATTATTTTATTGTCAAATATACAAGAAGTTATTTAAATACTATTAAGCTTAATACAATAAAAAAGAGATTAGAATTTTAAATACAATTCAAATCTCTTTTTTATTTTTGCATTTTTGGCAAATTTTTTTGAAAAAAGACAAAATTTGACACAAATTTGACACTTTTTGGGAGCAATTTGGGGGTCGGATGAAAAATTTCTGGCATGAAAAAAATAGTGCTACTTTACACTATTTTGAAGATCTTTTACGAGCTTTTTTCTTGGCTTTTTTGGAAGCCTTTTTCTTTTGTTTAACTTTCTTACTAATGTTATAAATCGTATCTAATTCTTTAGGATTGCTATTATAAATATTTGGGAAAGCTTTGATTAAACGGTTTTTAGCAAAACGCAATTTAGATATTTCTTTAGTATATTTTTTTTCGATAAGAACTGGTAACATCTTAAGTTTTTCACTTTTTAATTCTTCGGCGATAATTAGACGATGACGAAGATTATAGGCAATGGCGTAAGATGCGATACAATCAATGATAAAAATAATTAAAAGAATTGTTCCTAGTATGATAGTCATTTTATAACTTAAAAAGCTTAAAAGATACTCAATAAAAGGATATAGATACTTGATAATAAAGCAAGAACCGATACCAAATAAGAGACAATTTTTTAAGCATATACGTCCATTAATGGAGTCTTTACGCATACTGTAGTCCCACCATTTGTTATGGAAAATGCGTTCTAGGATATAGCTTGTATAATACTCGATACAACTAGTCATAACCATACCAACGACAAAAACAATAAACATATCGTTTTGATATTTATTTAAAGTTAGAACTAGTAATACTCCCCCTACTCCATAAATAGGAAGATAAGGGCCAAAAAGAAAGCCCCTATTAACTAGTTTGCGCTGGCTAATGCTACAATTGATAACTTCAACAACGTAGCCACCAAAGCTAATCATTAAAAATACTAAAAATAAATAAATAAATTTATAGTACATGATTATTCACCATACTTTTTAAAACCACAATTTCCAGAATTATCTAAGATACACGTTACACAGTTTTCGTACTTATTCTTGGTATCGCTAAAACCATCGACTAAGTTAAAAATAGCTAAAGTAATAGATGGAACAAAGAAGACTAAAACTCCAGCAATGCATCTTTTAGCAAAAGTCATAGCTTGTTTTTTTAAAGCTCCATCATCTTGGGCAATAACAGCCCTAGCCATATCAATAGTACCCATAACTACTAAGATAATTGGAACAATAATCTTACATGCTGTAATAACGATATAAGCCATATACATAACTCTTTTAACCCCTTCATCAGTACAAAAACCATCAGCAGCATGAACATTATTCATAAACAAAAAAGTACAAATAACCATTAAAAACATAATATTTAAGGCTCTATTTTTTTTCATAAACTACCCTCTTTCTAGAAAATTATATCATACATTACTTATTTTTAACATAAAATTCATTAGAAAATATGGAGGATAAGATGAACAAACAAAATTTATGGTTTATTACTTTATTTAGTATCGTTTTAATTTTAAGTATTTATTATATTAGTATCCCCAATAATTTGTTAGAAGAATATACTAACTCTAGTGGGGATAGTAATAATACTAGTGAGGTAGTTAATGAATCTAGTATTTTGGTATCGTTAAGGGTACAGGATGATGAAGAGACTTTAAATACTATTAATGAGTTAAATACAATACTTTTAGATAAGAATAAGAGCAATGAAGAGAAAAATACAGCCTATGAATCTTTAAAAAGTATTAATGAAACTAAGGGGTTAGAAGAACAAATAGAGACAATGCTTAAAGATGAGTTTAAATATGATTCTTTTGTTAAGATTAGTAAAGATCAAATAAATATTGTGATTAGTAGTAGTGAGCATAATAAAGATATTGCCAATAATATAATTAAGAAAGTTCAGGGTATGTATAATACTAAAAAATATATAACAATTAAGTTTCAATAGAATTAAAATAATTTAACGATGTTATCTTTAGCAGCAAAGATGAGCAAACCCGGTAAATATAGGGGCTTGCTCGTTTTTTGGTTGTTGTGTTTTGAAGTATTTTTGCATAATTTAAAATAACATTATTAGTATAATAAATTTTCTTTTTCTAGTTGCAAAATATAAGTTAAGTAAACTTTATTTTAGTTAATCATACACTACTACTAAGAGGTATTATATGAATAAATTATTAACTGTAAGAGAAAAAGAAGTTTTTGAATTATTAACCCAGAATAAGTCAACTAAAGATATTGCATCAATCTTAAGAATTAGTGAAAAAACAGTACGTAATCATGTTTCAAATGTTATTCAAAAACTGGGTGCAAAATCTAGAAGCGGTGCAATTTTAGAACTAATAAAGTTAGGAAATATTAAATTATAGGGCCTTTAACAAGGCTTTTTTTGTTCTTATTATATAAACTCATTAATAGTATTTATTAGAGGTGTGTTATGCTAAATGGGATAAAAAGAAAGTTAATGATATCTTTTTTAACATTGTTAGTTTTATTAATTATTTATTTAATTCCTACAAATAAAGATATAGAGATTTTAAAAGAAAATAATGAGATTAATACCCAGAAAGTTTTTTTATTAAATAATAATTTATTAGTAGAAACTGATGTTATAAGTAAGAATAATATAGATATAATAAGTCAAGCTAAGGATATTATAGATAGTCTAACTATTGGAGGTTCGAAGAGTAATTATTTAAAGAAAGATATGGAAGCATTAATTCCCTTAGGAACAAAGGTTTATGATGTATCATTAAGTGATGGTATTTTGAAAATTAATTTTAGTAAAGAGTTTTATAATGTTAGTGAAAGATTAGAAGAAAAGGTTGTGGAGGCTTTAGTATATTCTTTAACTAATTTAAATGATGTTAAAGGGATAATGATTTTTGTGGAAGGTAGTCAAATGCAGGAGTTAATTCATAGTAAAAGGCGGGTTCCTTTAGTGCTTACTAAAGATTATGGGATAAATAAGATATATGATATTACATCGCTTAGTAATGTAACAAAGTCGACTTTATATTATTATACAAATATTGATAATGATTATGGGGTTGTTCCGGTTACGATATTTTCCAATGATGATATTAATAAAGTAGAAGTTATTATTGAAACTTTGAAGTCTTCCCCTATTTATCAATCTAATTTAATGAGTTTTTTATCGAACAATGCGAAGCTTTTAGACTATGAGTTAAAGGAAAATGCCGTGAAACTTAGTTTCGAAAATTCTCTTTTGGATACGTTCTTTGATGATAGCTTGATTGAGGAAGTTAAGTACGCTATTAGTATGTCTTTAAAAGATACTTTAGGGGTTAGTGAGGTTATTTTTAGTGTCGATGGACAAAATATTTGAAAGTTTACAAAATTAGGGCTTGCATTAGGCTCTTTTTTGTATTATAATTCTAAATGTATTGAAAAAGAAATGTCCTCGTAGCTCAGCTGGATAGAGCATACGCCTTCTAAGCGTACGGTCAAGTGTTCGAATCACTTCGGGGACACCATTATGATATTAACGGCTTTAAGGCCGTTTTTATTTTCTAATTTAGGAGGATTAATGATTTATACTAGTTGTCATAAAAATTTTCAAACGATTAATTATAAGACGTATGCGATTTCGGGTAACCGTGGGCGTGATGCCGGTTATCATGGGTTTTGTTACCCTACTTTGGCACCGAAGAAAGATTTTTGGCTAGTTTGGCAGGGAAATATTGGCGTTGTCCCAGAAGAAGTTAATAATCGTTATTATACCATAGAATACTATAAGCAAGTTTTGAGTAAGCTAGACCCGGAAATTGTGTATGAAGATTTAAAGAATTCAGTCTTGCTATGTTATGAAGAGGCTCCCCTATTTTGTCATAGACATATTGTAGCGTCATGGCTAGAGTTAACTTTAGGAATAAGTGTTCCCGAGGTAGCTTTAGTAGATAATAAAATTATTTTTCTAGAACACCCTAGTTATATTAAAAAAGAATTAATTCAAGTTATGAAAAATGACAAAGGATTATGTAAACGTTTAATTAAGTAAGGAGATTTATCGTTTTTAATGATATAATCTTAGTAAGAGGTATTATATATGAAGAAATTAAAGATGATAAGTTTGCTACTTTTTTTATGGCTGCCAATTAGTGTTTGGGCTCTTGAGTACCCTACTTTGCATTATGATAAGGCTATTTTATATGATTTAACTGATGATAAGGTATTGTATGAGTTAAAGGATACGGAGAAAGCTCATGTAGCGTCGTTAACGAAGATTTTGACAACTATTACAGCGATTGAAAATATTGATAATTTAGATGATATGATTACTTATACGGAGAATATGAAGTCCTTAGTTAGATGGGATGCTTCGGTAGCGGGTTTAAGTGTTGGAGATAAGGTTTCGTATCGTGATTTATTATATGCTTCGATTTTACCTTCAGGTGCGGATGCCACAACAGCCCTAGCGATTTCTACTTCGGGTTCGATTAGTAACTTTGTTAAGAAAATGAATGAAGAAGCTAGTAAGATTGGCATGAGTAATTCTCATTTTGTTAATGTTACGGGGCTAGATGATGATAATCACTATAGTACAGCCGAAGATATTTTGAAGTTACTTAAATATGCGATGCAAAACGAAACTTTTAAGAAAGTTTATACAACTAAGGAATATACGCTTAGTAATGGACTTAAGGTATCTAGTACTTTGAATGTATATAATAAGAATAATAAAATGGATTTAACAAGAATTTTAGGTAGTAAGACAGGTTTTACTTTAGAAGCTGGTTTATGTATAAGTACTTACTTTGTTTCAAATAATCATGAGATTTTATTAGTTACATTGAAAGCTCCTCGTACTAGTGATAGTTATAATGTATTAGATGCTTTAAATTTAATTAATTTTATTGATAATAATTATAATAATCAAGTTTTATATAAGAAGGATGATGTTATTACAACTTTGAAAGTTTCTAAGAGTACAATAAATGAATATGAGGTTAAACCTCTAAATGATGTACTAGCATATTTACCTAATGATTATGATAAATCTAGTGTTAAAGCGGTATATCAAGGTAGTGAAAAATTATCTTATAAAGATAAACTTGGTAGTAAGATTGGCGTTATAAATTATTATTATCAAGATAGTTTGATTTATAGTGAAGATGTTTTAGTTAGTTCAAAGATTAAGTTAAGTATTTTTAAGGTATTTGTTATTCCTATTTTAGTTATAGTTGTTCTTCTTTTCTTACTTAGAGTTTATAATGTTAGTAAGAGAAAGAAAAGAAGAAGACGTAAAAAAAGAAGTTAAACTTGCATTAGTTCAGCTTCTTTTTCTTTTTGTTTTTCATCAACAATTTTATTATACTTATTAATTAGTTCTTGAATATCAGCAAGTTGTAACTTTTCTTCATCTTCAGGTAATTCAGCTTTCTTAATCTCATTATTAGCATCTTGTCTAATATTTCTTAATGCTACCTTAGCTTCTTCGGATAAAGCTTTAGCTTGTTTAACATAGTCTCTTCTTGTAGCCTCAGTTAAAGCTGGAATAGTAAGAATAATCATTTCGCCATTATTAGTTGGATTTATTCCTAAGTTAGCTTCTTGAATAGCATGTTCAATATTTTTTAAAGTACTTCTATCAAAAGGCTTAATAAATAATTGACGAGCTTCTGGTACAGTGATATTAGCAACACTTGAAATTGGTGTTGGTACGCCATAG
>CALBBI010000046.1:0-7311 GCA_937926935.1 uncultured Bacillota bacterium | reverse complement strand
TTGATGGATTATATTACAATCACATATTAATTCTTTTTGTTCCATAGTATCTCCTTTTAGTTGAACATTTATTCAACTATCTTCATTATAGTTGAGTAAGCATTCAACTGTCAAGATAAAAAATAACTGATAGACAAAATCTAACAGTTAGTAGTTTTTAGAATCAATGCAATAATAAACTACTTAGAAAAAAATTTAAAAATATCATAGAAATTATTTCAAAGTGCAAATTCTGCACTTTGAAATTTTAAAATTGCACTTTGAAATGATAGACAATCTACCAGGTATAATTACGATTACAAAATCTCCCATTCACCATTTCGTTTACCATTTTTTCTAGCTATTAACCCCTTATTTTGCATTTCACTCATTAAAGTTTTAACCGTTCTTACCGACTTATTAATTTTAATAGCTATTTCCTCTTGCTTTATTAAAGGGTTATCTTTAACAATGTTAATAATAGCTTGTTCTTCTAAGGTATACTTGTTATTGAATTTACTACTAATTGTATCGTTCGCATAATCAATATGCGTATATCTATTTTTTAATTCATAATTAGTATTTGATAATAAATTATAGAAAAACTTTTCTAAAAATGATATATCTTCAAAGACATTAGCATTAAAATTTTTATAGTTAGCTCTAACTAACGAGTTTCTAAAATACCAAGAATGCTCGGCAAAAACATCATCATTAATATTAAATCCAAAAGTTCTCAAATATTTAATAATAAACACAGCCGTAGTTCTAGTGTTGCCTTCACAAAAAGGATGCACTTGCCATATATTTGATGTAAAACGACATAAATGCTTTATCGAATCATCAAATGGCAAATCTTTATATGAAAAGTTTTTCTCTTGTTCAAAGTCATATTTCAAACTATCCATTATCGTATCATATGAAGAATAAATAACAGTATCACCATTTAATACCCACTCATTTTTAGTAAAATTATAAGTTCTTATTTTTCCTGCGTGTTTAAATACTCCCGAAAACAATTTTTGATGAATACTTATAAGTTCAGTTGGACTAAAGTTAAATGATTTATCGCTTAAAATTTCTGCTATTCTTACGGCTACTTTATCTGCTTCTTCATTATCTTCAGATTCAAAAGATTTTCTCTCATCTAATACTTTGTAATATTGATTTATTCTATTTTCAACTTCTTTTATATCAATATTTCCTTCAATATGCTCTTTTGCCGTTTCAAGTAAATACTTTGAAGGCTTTAAGCCATCAACATCCTGTAAACCTATAGCAGTTTCCCAATTTTTAGTTTTTTCTACTTCATTAGGCTCTCCTTGTTTAATATATTTTTCCAGTTCTAAGTTCCAATTTTCTTTATTCATATGTATCTCCTAACTATAAATATTGTATCATATTATCACATATTTATCAATTTCAAAGTGCAAATTTTGCACTTTGAAATCTTAAAATTGCACTTTGAAATTTAAAAAGAAGACATCAAGCCTTCTTAATTTTTAGGAACGATTTTTTCTAAACCACCCATATATGGTTGTAACACCTTAGGAATATTAACACTACCATCTTCATTATAGTTATTCTCAATTACCGCAATTAACCCTCTTGGAGTCGCCAAACAAGTATTATTCAAAGTATTTAAGAAATAATTACCCTTATCTCCCTTAACTCTAATACTTAATCTTCTTGCTTGAGCATCCCCTAAATTAGAACAAGAACCAACTTCAAAATATTTCTTCTGTCTTGGACTCCAAGCTTCAATATCACATGATTTAACCTTCAAATCCGCTAAATCACCACTACAACATTCAAGCTGTCTTACTGGAACATCCATATTTCTAAATATTTCAACAGTATATTTCCACATTTGTTCATAATACTTCATTGAATCTTCTGGCTCACATAACACAATCATTTCTTGTTTTTCAAATTGGTGAACACGATATAATCCTCTTTCTTCTAACCCATGTGAGCCACCTTCTTTACGGAAACATGGTGAATAAGAAGTCATTCTAATAGGTAGATCACTTTTCTTAATCATTTGATCTTTAAATCTACCAATCATTGAATGTTCTGAAGTACCAATTAAGTATAAATCTTCATTTTCGATTTTATACATCATCGCTTCCATTTCTGGAAAAGACATAACCCCAGTAACAACATCACTATGAATCATAAATGGTGGAATACAATATGTAAATCCTTGATTAATCATATAATCTCTTGCATACGCAAGCATTGCTTCATGAAGTCTTGCAACATCACCAAGTAAATAGTAAAAACCTTCACCACTCGTACGCCCAGCTGAAGCCTTATCCATTCCCCCTAATCTTTCAATAATATCGGCATGATAAGGAATTTCATAATCTGGTACCACAGGCTCCCCAAATCTTTGAACCTCAACATTTTCACTATCATCCTTACCAATAGGTACACTAGGATCCATAATATTAGGAATAACTAACATTCTTTCTCTAATTTTCTTAGTAAGCTTACCTTGCTCTTCTTCTAAAGCATCAATCTCTTGTCCCATACGAGCAATTTCTTCTTTAATCTTATTAGCTTCCTCTATTTTTTTATCTTTCATAAGTAAGCCAATTTCACTACTCATCTTATTCTTATTAGCGCGTAATTCATCCTTCTTAGTTTGAACCTCACGTACTCTCTTATCCATATCGAATACTTCATCAACTAAGACTAACTTCTCATCTTGAAATTTCTTTCTAATATTTTCTTTTACTAAATCTTTGTTTTCTCTAATTAATTTTATATCTATCATAATTTTTTTCCTTTCTTACTTTCTAAATCAATATTATACACTAGAACTCCTTCAATTGTTCCATAAAGTTTTGAGTGCTTGGGCACCTTAGCATATTCTATGTAAGTTCCACCTAGGCTTTCGGCAATATGTTTTGACGCCTCATTATTAGGTAGCATTGTAACTCGAATATTTTTCATACCTAAGTAATCATAAGCATACTTAAGTAATACTTCACTAGCTTCCTTAGCATACCCATGTCCTCTATCTAAAGGATAAATCAGATATCCAATATTACCTTCAGTTATATATTCACTAGAATCATTAGGATGTAATTCTATTCTTCCTACAACTTCACCATTATATAAAAATATCCTATAATACCATCCCTTAGCACACGTAAATCCTTGCGATTCACTTTCTAACTTTAAATATAAATTCTTACCCTTTATTATTTTTTGCAAAACTTTATCACCCTCTAACTAAAAGAAAAAGGCACCACTAATTTAAGGAGCAAATTATGCGGTACCATCCTTTATTTAACTTAATTATGGATAACGGCTTAACCCGGCAGCTTTTAACTGCTCTAGAAAGGAGATTTATTAGTTCTCTTTATTAGTTTCCATCAACCACTAACTTTCTTTAAAAGAGTTAACTAACTACTAGTCTTTCTTGCGATTTACATGTTTAATTATAATACATTTTTAATTGTTAGACAATTCTTTTATGATACTTTCTGCTACTTTTAGACCATCTATGGCTGCCGATGTTATACCACCTGCAAAACCAGCACCCTCCCCACAAGGATATAAACCTTTAAAATTACTTTCTAAAGTCTCAGTTCTTAGTATTCTAACCGGACTAGAAGTACGTGATTCTACTCCTGCTAAGATAGTATCATCATTATTAAACCCTTTTATCTTAGTACCAAAATTTTCTATACCTTCTACTATCGAATTATTAATCTCCCTAGGAAGTATCTCATTTAAGTTAGCAAACACATACCCACCCTTAAACTTGGGTTTAACATTACCAAACTTTGTACTTAAAACATTCTCTTTATAATCTTTATATCTTTGTACAGGAATATATCCCTTAGCAATCTCGAATGCTCTTTGTTCTAACATCTCTTGATATTCAATTGCTCCCTTAACCGTATCTCCATAGTCTTTAGGATTAATAGTAACAATAACCGCACTATTAGCATACCCCGAATTTCTATCATGATTACTCATCCCATTGCAAAGCATATAACCCTTACTACTAGAAGAATTAACTACATACCCACCAGGACACATACAAAATGTATAGACACCTCTCTTATTAGAAGCTGTATACGTTAACTTATAAGACGCATTAGGTAAGTACTTATAATACTTGCCATACTGACTTTCATTAATCATTTCTTGATTATGAATTACTCTAAGTCCAACCGCATACCCCTTTGGTTTCATAAGAAGTCCCTTATTATATAATTTAGATATCGTATCTCTAGCTGAATGACCAACCGCCAAGACTACCTTAGAACACTTTATCTCTTCTGTATCATTAACAATAATTTTTTCTACTTTATCATTATTTAAAACAATATCCGTAAGCGTAGATTCAAACCTAAAACTACCACCTAAGGCAATAATCTTATTTCGTAAATTTTTAACAACACCTTGTAAAACATCCGTTCCAATATGTGGATGAGCTTCATAAGTAATATCTTCGTCCGCCCCACATTCATAAAACGTCTTCAAAATAAAAGGTATGCGCCCTTCCTTATCTTTAACACCCGTATTTAGCTTGCCATCACTATAAGTTCCGGCCCCACCTTCACCAAAACAAACATTGCTTCTACAATCCAACACATTAGTTTCAAAGAAAGTATTCACTACTTCATTTCTTTTATCAATATCATATCCTCGTTCAATAACTAAAGGTTTTAAACCATTAAGAGCTAGAAGATACGCACAAAATAACCCCGCGGGACCACTTCCTACCACTACAATTTTCTCATTACTTTTTACTTCATACTTATAATTGTACTCTAAAGGCTCAACTAGCCTTATATCAACCTTCTTAGATTTCAAATACTTATCTTCATTCTTTAACTCAATATCTAACTCATAAACATAAAATGCTTGACTTTTGTTTCTTGAATCAATAGACTTTTTATGAATCTTATAGCTAATTAAATCATTATCCTTAATACCAAGTTTCTTTACTAACACATCTCTAGGATTATTCTTAATAACATCAACCTTTAAATTACTTACTCTAAGCATTATTCCACCCCTAATCCACTTATCCAAGAAAGCCCTAGGTTATAACCACCACATTTACCAGTACAATCTAAAAGTTCTCCCGTAATATAAAGACCTGGTATTTTCTTAACTTCAAAGTTATCCTTAACTTCTTCTAATGAAACACCACCAATTGCTACCTGAGCCACACTTAACTCCTTCGTATCATAAACATTAAACTTCAAGTTACAAAGATTACCCGCTAAAACCTCTTGTTCCTTATTCGTTAACTCCGTCCATTTCTTATCAGGATTAACCTTACTAACTTTAAATAAACAATACAACAACTTATAAGGTATAATTGACTCTAATGACTCTAATACTGTAAAATCTTCATTCTTACTAGCACGATACTTCAAGTACTTTAATGCCTCACTCTTATCCACATAAGGAATAAAATTAATATAAACACTTACTTTATTACCCTTACTAATACTTCTTGAAATATAATTACTTAAGTTTAAAACACAAATTCCACTAATACCATAATTAGTTAATTGTATCTCACCCGTCTCTTTGTCAATAAACTTATCATTTTCATACAGGCTAACTACTGCCCTACATCTTATATTTTCCCATTCTTTGTAGTAATTATCACTTCCAATTAATGGTACTAAACCAGGTAACATTTTATAAACCTTTAAATCAAAACTCTCTAGTATCTTAAAAATATCACTATCTTCTTTTAACCCTGCCTTAGAACCAACTGCTAATACAACCTTACTGGCCTGATATACATTTTTATTTGTCGTAACAATAAATTTATCACTTTTTTTAATATCTATTACGTTCTCGTCTAAAATAACTCTAACTCCTAAGTTCTTTAACATCACCATAAACGTATTTAAAATACTAGAAGCACTGTTAGAATAAGGATAATAATATCCTTCCTTAATCTTAGGAACAACCCCTAAAGAGTCAAAAAACTCTAAAACCTTATTTTTATTTTCTTCATTTATAAATCTAGTTATTTCATTTTTTTCTTCACTATAATACTTAGTTTCATTAAAATCATCATTAAAATAGTTACATCTACCCGATCCTGTACGTAGTAATTTTTTACCTAAAGTATTATTCTTTTCAATAATTGTTACTTTATAACCTTTTTTACTTAGATTTATCGCACTTACCATTCCTGAAGCACCGCCACCAATAATTAAATAATCCATTTTACTCCTCCAAACAAGTACTATTTTACCAGTAATTATGTAGAAAAGTAAACATTATTTAAAATTAGCCTAACTTTTAGTAAAGTTCAATAAATAAAGGTATTGGCAAAAATAAATAATTGTAGTAAAATTAATCATGTAATTGCCCAATAGCCAAGCGGTAAGGCATCAGATTCTGACTCTGACATTCCGTGGGTTCGAATCCTACTTGGGCAACCATTAGATATTAAAAATACCTCCATACTTAGAAGGTATTTTTTATTTATTCAAATTCTTTTGGTTTAAATACTTATCATATAATTCTTCTAATGAAACATGATACTTTTCAATCATCACTTGATTACTCATTCTAAATATTTCATGAAGTTTATTATTCCTATCAACAACACTAATCCTATTATCTAACAAATATCTTATTTTTATAATAAACTCTTTAGCTGAAATATTATCTAAAATATCTTTATTATCTTCATAAGGAATGTTATATTCAGTACAAATTTTTTTGATTTCTTCTATATTTTTATCAGTATCAAATATAAACCCAATATTACTTAAGCATTTCTTCATATCCTTATTCAAATCAGGATTTCTTCTTTGTTCCTTAAGCCAAGTTAAAATACTACCATAAGCCATTATATCTTTGTTATCTATTCTATCTAAGTTTTCTTCGCTCCAAGCCCCATATTGCTTATAAAATTTTAAAGCTTGTTCATATAAAGAATACCAAATTTTTTCTTCTTTTAACGATATAAAACGCATGCCAATATTACTTAATAAATTTCTTCTTTCCTCAGATAAATTTTTATTTTGACGTTGAGTGGTTAGCCAAATTCCAAGATTAACACCCGTCTCATCATATAGATAGCCATTAATTGTCTTAAATTTTCTTGGAATTTTCAAATTACCATAATGTTCATAATATTTTTTTGCTAATTCATAATGTTTATTCCATTGTACATCACCATAATCTTCAAAACGCATACCAATATTTAATAACAATTTTTCTCTTTCCTTAGATAAATTATTGTTAAGACGCTGGTGCGCTAACCACATGCCAATATTAACTCCAGCATCGTCATACTCATAGCCATTTGCGCCACCATAAAATCCA
>CALBBI010000045.1:0-7307 GCA_937926935.1 uncultured Bacillota bacterium | reverse complement strand
CAGTAGTAAAAAGCAAATATAGTGTTATAATCTAACTAAGAATATAGGGAACTAAAAAACTCCTTAACATATAATAAAATGAGAGGAGTTTTTATTATGTATCAAAACTACTATGCTAGGGGATATGGATACCGTGGATACAATGGAGATAGATTTGTTGTACCATTCTTACTTGGGGGATTAGCTGGGGGAGCAGCTGTTGGGTTAACTAGACCTAGACCAGTATATGTAAATACACCAAGTTATCCATATTACCCATATTATCCAGGATATGGTGGATATTATAACTATAGCTATGGATATGGACCAAGACCATATTAAGAGTAGGATATACTCTTTTTCTTTTCTTTAAATACTAGAGATAAAATAATAAAACTACAAATAATATGACTACCACCATAACTTAAGAAAGGTAGAGGAATACCAATAACAGGGAGTAGTGATAAATTCATAGACATGTTTTCTAGTACTTGGAAAAGTAAGACATAGAACCAGGTTGTACTAGTTAGAGAATTATATTTAAGAAGTAAGTATAAAAGGATGATATAACTTAGTATGATAATGATACTTATATAGATATTATTACTTAGAATGTATGAAAAGAAGAAGTCGTTATATTTTTCAGGAAAGTACATAGTTTTATTAGAGCCAATAGAGATAAGAGCATTAGTGGTTTGAAGGTTATTATTTTCTTTAAATGATGTGATTCTATCTATTCTATAATACATACTAGTACCTAGTAGGTTAATGAATAGTTTGTGATTAGTATAATAAAGAATAGTGAAGGAACTAAGTATTATAGTGAATATAAGTAAAAGATATTTAATAGTTTTAGTTTTAAAGAAGTATTTAAGATAGGAAAGAAAGATAATAGCGTATATAATAACTGCTCCAGTATCGGGTTCTAAGAAGGTTAGAATACTAGGAATAATGAATAATATTAGATATATAAAGGGATGTTTTTTCTTTTTTGATACTAAGTAATTAGAAATAAGTATTAAAGATATTTTAGTAAGTTCAGATGGTTGGAGGGAGAAGTATTTAAATTCTATCCAACCACGAGAGCCATTGGTAAATTTAGAGTAGAATAAAACAAAGATTAGTAATAGATTACATATTATGTAAAATAACCAGGTAGTTTTTCTTATCCAACTAGGTTTAATAAATTTAAAAATTAGAAGGATAAAAAGACCTACAGCTATCCATAGTAGTTGTTTAAGACGATAAGTATCTGGAAGATAATAGACACTTATAGATAATAGAATAAAAATTGGTATTAACATTAAATATTTTCTTTTCATATTATTAGTATGGCAAAAGAAACATAATTTATGAAAAAACATATTATGTAGTAGGAGGAATTTTTATGAATTCTAAGTTACCAAAAGTTTTTGTGAATCCGATTAAGGGAAATATTAATAATAATCAGGATGTTACGAGTATTAATGAGGAGAGTAGTATTAATTTAGATGATATATTTGATAGTAGTAAGTATCTTTTTAAGCATCGTTATTTAATTACTTTGAAAAGTGGGGAGGTTATTACTTCGAGTATTATAAGTAGGAGGGGTAATAAGTTGCTTACGATTGATAATGATGTTTTAGACGAGGATAGTATTAAGAGTATTGTGGAAATAAAAAAATAGGGTAGTTAGCCCTATAGCATTTGGTCAATGCATTTTTTAAGTTCTTTAGCGTTTTTGCCAAATATTATTTTAAGTTGGTTATCAATTTCAACGATACCGGTGGCTCCTAATGAGGTTATACCGTCTTTGTTTACTTTTGAAACATCTTTTAAAATAACTTTAAATCTTGACATATTACACTCGGCGTTTATGATGTTATCTCTTCCACCTAAGTATTTTACTAGTTTATTAACTTCGTCCGCGAAGTCTTTTTTATGAAACTTAATAACTACTAGTGCGATTATAAGTAGCACTGCTAGAATAATTAAATATTCCCATAATTCATTTAACATTTTTTATCACCATTATAATTGTATCAAAAATCTTAGGAAATGTCTTTAGTTTTGGTTATATTTGTAGATTTTCGATGTTTTTTTGATTTGTTCGCTTGTTTTATATGTTTACTTATAGTATAATCAAATACAGGAAATATTTGACTGTTGAGTACTTGCCAACTTCTATAAGGAATGAGGCTTGATATTATGAAGAAAAAAGATTTATTAATTTCTTTTTTACTGATTTTTATCCTTTTATTAATAATATCTTTAATGATTATTATTATTAAGAAATAAGTACTCAATCAAGTTGATTGAGCACATTAATCCTATAATTTAGGCAAGTACTCAACAAGCAAAAGTTAAGTATTTCCTTTTTTATTTTATGCAAGCCGCCTTGCTTATATACAAATAATATCATAGATTTTTAATAATGTCAAAATTTAATTATAGAAAACTTTAGATTTTAGCTTATGACAATAAAAAATAGACACTCTTCATAATTGACAGAGTGTCTGAGTGTCTTACTCTATTATTAAGAGGTGAACATTCAAAGCCAAATTAAATGTTCTGTTTTTATGTAAGGCTTATTGCTTACATCTTGATATTACCATTAAATACACTTAATGTCAATTATATTCTAAATATTTAACAGCTTTCAATAAATTTAAATCTTTAATACTAGATAATGAATTCCAATTTAAGATAATGTCTTTAAAACTATTTAAGAAACACTTATAATAACCATTGATAAAATAAGGAATATTCTTAAGAAGAAAGTTATATAACTGTGGTGTAGCTTCTTCATAATCAAGTATGTCCATATTATAGAAAATATGTTTGAAGTCATCTAGAGTAAGATTTCTTTTTACTAAGTAATAATTGTGAGTATTTAATTCTAAATTTAATGGTGTATTTTCTAACACTTTAGTGTATTCTTCACGATATAAAGCTTTGGTCTCACTATCAATGATATACTTATTAGCAAATATTTTGGCTTTATGAGCTAGTTTTTCGACCATTATCAAGTAATTATAGTAATTATCTAATTCGTCAATATTATTAAAAGTATAAAGATTAGTATAAACAAAGTTATTTGTAGTTTTAGAAACATCGACTTTTCCATTGAAGTTAATTATTTCAGTACGTAAATCTTCAATATATTTAGAAATATCAGTACTTAAAGAGAAATCTAAGTTATAGTTATAACAAATATGATTTAAGATAGAGATACGTTTAGGTACTGGTAAATGCTTAAATACTTTATTTAGTTCTTGATTAATTTTATTAATACGAAGAGTTTCTTGTTTAGTTATAAAGTAGTTTAAGGCATACTCAGGACAGTTGATACCAACATGTTCTAGACATTCTTTTATACTTTTATTATTTAGGGCATATGGATAAAGTAGATCATTAATTATAACATCAATATTAAATGGGTACTTAGATAAGTAGGTAGTAAATGTATTCATTAATTCATTAATATCAATATCTTTATAGTACTTTTGATAATCTTCTAAGTTAGATGATATTAGGGTATTCATTAAGATTTTTAACTTACAATCACTTAAGAATTCTTTACCTGTTTCTTTTTGATAACGATATTTGATATTATCTTTTATTTTATAATTACTTAGAATTATTTCATTAAAGTGATAGTTGATGTTACTACAAATATAGTTATTATGATATTCTTTGTAATTATTAAATAGGTTATTAAGATAGATTTTGGCATTTTTATCTTTTTTATTTTTAGTTTCTTCGATTAGAATAACGCTATTGGCGTATTTAGAGTAGTTGTAAGTATCCATATCTTTTAAGATATCATGAAGATATTCGGTTTTATCAATGTCTTCTAAGGTAGTGGTTTTTAGTTCATTAAGAGCTTCTTTAATTTTGTAGTTATATTCTTTAGTTTCTTTTTTAGAAAGAATTTCTAACTCATTTTTACGTAATTTTAGAACTTTATTTAACGAAATGGAATGGTTACCACGGTTAAATAATTCTAGGGTTTTAGATAAACCAAGAAGTTTATATGATATAACAACACTTTTAAATGCATCTAAGTCAATGGTTGAGCATTCGATTAAGGCTTGGCCCTTAGTATAAATGGTATCGAATAAGTACTTAATGTTTTTACGGTCTTCTTTAGAAAGATTAGCAAGACGATACTTAAAGCAGTTATCGAAGACTTCGGGTTGGAATACAAGACTATAGTTAATACCATAACGACGCCATGAGGCATTGATGTAGTAAGTTAGTTCTTCCTTATTAAATTTAATATTATCTAGGTAGTCAAGACAATAGAAGATATTCTCATTATGAGAGATAAAGATATCTAGGATATCTACTATACGTAGTTTATTATGAATGTAGGGGTACTTAAGATAATCTTTAAAAGTATTATGATCAACTAGGTAGAACATATTTTTTAAAGTTTCATAGTTAGTTTTACTTACTAATGTTGGGGAATCTAAGTAACCAGTTATGAATATCTTATCAATAAGTTTAAGTTTAACTTCTAAGTTAGAGACTTTTTCTAAGATGGTTTTATTTTGGAGCATGTTGAAAGCTTGTTTGAAGGAAACTAGAGATAATATTTTTTCTAAGATAGGACCGGGTACGTCTTCAGTGAATTCTTTATTACGAAGTAAATCGATTATTTCTTCTTCATGATAGTACTTAGAGATTATTAAATAAATACAGTTGAAGTTGAATTTCTTTAAGTAATCGTAATTATAAATAATCTTTGAAGTTAGTTCATTATCTAAGTAATGGAATGGATATAACGATAAAGAATAAGAAGATACTTTTTTTAGAAAATCAAGAGTGAAATATTCTTTAGCAAGAGTGCTATCTTTACTAGCTAGTAATTCTTTACATACTATTTCTAGGGATTTACTACTATGAGATTTTAAAATACTAGATATAGTCTCACTACTTAGATACTTCGTACTAAGATTAGGGTCTAGATAGATTAAAAGATAGGGATTTTCTTTAATAAAGTCTTTAAAGTTAGTATCATATATATTTTTTAAACATAGACGATAGCTTGCTAGGTACTTAGTTATCCAGGTGTTTTTAAGATAATACTCTTGGAAGTCATTAAAGTTAAATAAGTATTTATTGACTAACTTAGTAGTTAATTCTTTATCAAAAGTTTTAATGATTGGTTCATTAGTTAGGGTCGTATTATCTAAAAAAGATAGGGCAGGAGTTATAGTGCCTTCGATACTAAAAGAAGATTTAAGGAATGCTTTAGTAAAGTTATAATCTGTACTTAAAGCAGCATTAACAATTAAGAGAAGTTCATCCTTTATTTTTTTGTCTTTTAAAAAGTTAAGTTTTTCTTTGGTGGAAGACTTTAAAAAGAAAGTTTTTTTAACTTTAAGAGGGGTATTTAACCTTAAGATATCTTCTAATTTATAAGTGTTCTTACTTAGAAGGTATTCTATAATATTATCTAAATAAGGAGTATTCTCTGTAGTTTTAATAGTGTTAGAAACTTCAAGAAGATTTTTTAACTTAGAATAGTCGGTTAGAGTTAGTGCTAAAGTATCTAATTCACGTTTTAATTCTTTGTTAAATTTATTATGTTCATAAATATTATAATGGACTGCCTTAACTAAAAGTTCTTTGGTATTCATATCATCGCCTCAATCTTAAGTAATTTTATTATATCATATTTTTCTTAATACTGCATGAACTACTAATCTAGTATCGTTATCTAAGCAAGTTGATAGGGTTATTATTTTGTCGTTAGTACCAACATTTACGTTACTTTGGAACATACTACGTTCTCTAATCATTTTAATAAAGTTGTTCCATTCGAGGTCACTATCAAATGTGGTTTTTAGGTAATCAGCAGTGATACTAGTTTTATAAATAGAGAATACTTCAAATTGCATGTTATCATATAAAGTATTGAATGTTATTATGTTTTCTTTGGTGTTGTTATACCAAGTATCTTTAGTTACTTCATTTAAAGTACCAAACATTATGCCACTGTAAAACCTGTTGTGAGCGAATATAATGGTGTTTTTATCAAGATTATGGGTAGAGTTATAGTAGTGCATGAAGACCCAGCCGTTGTAGTCGTATTTTTTTTCGTAGTTGTGGTCAAGGTAGTAGTCGTTATCAGTGGTTTTAACTACAGGGTAGTCGATATTAGTATTTGGTACAGTAAGCCACCCTACAGTATCGGAATTTATTTTTAATAGGCTTTCTAATTCTTTATTTTTGATGGGACTATCTAGGTTGTCACTCGGTTCTGAGGGCGTTTCTTCACTTGGTGCTGGAGTAGTATTTTTAGAAGCTTCAATAACGGTGTTAATACGTTCGTTTATCTTAGCAACATTAGCTTCGCTAGTTTTATTATTAATTAAAACATAACTTATGGCCATACAAGAAAGACAAATAATAATGACAAAACAATAAGTTAGAGTAGTTATAATTACTTGTTTAAGATAGTTTTCTTTGATGTATTCGTTGGAGTAGGATAGTTTTATTACTAAGTGATATTTCTTTAAGTTTTGATTATATTTTTTTAAAGTAAGAGCGGTTTCTTTATCGATGCCGTTAGAGTGAATTACAAGGCGGATATTTTTAACACGTTCTTTGATTAAAATACCTATAATGCTTTTTAAGTCAGGGATATTTAGGGTATTAAAGTGAATGGTTTTTAAGTATTTATTTATTTTTAGGAAGGTTAGGAAGTCAGTAAGGTCAGTTGGTGTTAGGGGGGATGTGAAACGAAGAGCAATTTTGTAATAAATTTTAGAGTATTGGTTTAGATTGTTTTCTTGCATGAACTTAGAAGTGAATAAAATCTCGCTGCGGCTTTCTACAATAATGTTTTTTTGGTCAAAAAGTTCAATCATGAATGTAGGAATTGAGTAGCAGTTGACTTTTTTAATACTTGGGACTTTTGATATAGCTTCATAAGCTTCATAGGTGAAGTTCTTTTCATCTAAGGATATTAGGGTTTTAATTTGACATTTGTTTATAAGTTGACATATTAGGAAAATCATACTTAAATCGTTTAGATAGATTGTTTCTATGTTTTTATCAATAGTTATTTCTTTGATAAAGCTAGAGACCATTTTAAGGTTTTCAAGGATATAATCTTTTGAAAATAATAGTTTGTTATTGCTTATGATATTGGTATTTAAAAGGTCGTTAGAAATATAGGCTTTAGAGGTTACGTTAAAAAATTCTAGGTATTGGTTTTTGATCTCAATTAAAATTTTTTGCATGCTAAACCTCATTTCTATTCTTATTAATATAATAACACAAATTGACATGATTTTTATAAAAAATATTGCTTTATTAGAAAAATTTGCTATAAT
>CALBBI010000044.1:0-21357 GCA_937926935.1 uncultured Bacillota bacterium | reverse complement strand
TGCTCCAATCTCACCTCGCTCGACCTCACAAACTTCAAACATAATCTCACCTCGCATCTATTTAATAGTAACATAATCTATACCAGTAGTCAATTTTCGAAAAAGAAGAAAATCTAACTTTTACTTTCTTTGAATTAGCTCTTTGTCAAAAGAAAAAGAACCTTAGTTCTTCTCTAGAAATTTTTTATATTCTTGATAGCCCCCTATTATATTGATTGTATTGTATCCAAAACAATTTAATCTTTTTGATATTTCTCTACTTTGTTCTCCAGAATCACAGTATATATAATAAAGTGAGTATTTACTTAAATAGTGACTATAATTATTTAAGAGATTATAGTAAGGAATATTTATTGCCCCATCAATATGTCCATTACTATAATCATATGCACTACGAATGTCAATAACATTTGCTTGATTTAAATAATGTAGTTCTATTACACTGATTTCTGACAATATCACCACCTCTACTTTAATATATTATATTAAAGTTTTTTGGTAAGTGCAGAAATCTATAAATTTGTTTTTTGCATAATAAAACCCTTATCAAATAAGGGGTTATTTCATCATGGTGGCTCCAACGGGAATTGAACCAGTGACACGAGGATTTTCAGTCCTCTGCTCTACCAACTGAGCTATAGAGCCATAATGGCGGTTCGTACGGGATTTGAACCCGTGATCTTCTGCGTGACAGGCAGACGTCATAGGCCTCTAGACTAACGAACCATGGTTGCGGAGAATGGATTTGAACCAATGACCTCGAGGTTATGAGCCTCGCGAGCTACCGGGCTGCTCTACTCCGCGATATATAAAATTAAGAATGGCGGAGGAATAGGGATTCGAACCCTAGCGTCGCTTACACGACCTGCTGGTTTTCAAGACCAGTCCCTTCAACCGGACTTGGGTATTCCTCCATGTCATTTCTTCAACGACAAGTTGATTATAGCACACTAAAATTATTAAAGTCAATATTTTTTGCAAAAATATCTTGCAAAACTTAAAATTATGCGATATACTTAAGAAGTCTTGAGGAAAAAGACATGGTGTTTATGCCCAAGTGGCGGAATAGGTAGACGCACAGGACTTAAAATCCTGCGAGATTTAACCCTCGTGCCGGTTCAAGTCCGGCCTTGGGCACCATTATGAATTTTTAGTCCGTATATACGGGCTTTTTTCATGGCACAATGTTAGTTTAACAATACCATAAATATACGGCATATTCCATATCGAAAAAAGAATACAACCTACTTAAGATTATATTCTTTTATTTTTTCTTCAGTCCAAGTACTTAGATTTTCCTTTAAAGGATTAAAACCATTTTTAGATTCCACTATCCTTTTTATCCTACCCTTTTTCTTATAATCAATATTTTTAATAGATAAACTAATTTGACCATATTCATCATCAATATCCAAAATCTTGGCATAAATAACATCGCCAATTGCTACAAAATCATTAATATCTCTAACAAATCCTGAAGATATTTCTGAAATATGAATCAAACCATTATAGTAATGATTAATACTAACGAATATTCCATAAGATACAATTCCACTAACTTGACATCTAATTATTTGGCCGATTGTATACTTTTCCATAAAAATTCCTTTACCCACTCATTATACCACATTTTCTCTTTACTAAAAACCATATTTTAATATATAATGAAAAAGAGGCGATTTTATGGACAACCAAAAAAATGATATTGACAAAATAAAAGAAGTTATCGACATGCTTCGTCCTTACATCAATGGCGATGGTGGCGACCTAGAATTTGTCAAATACGAAGATAAATATGTTTATATTAAATTAAAAGGAGCTTGCTCTCACTGCGATTTTGCCGATGTAACCATTAAAGACGGCATCTTTGAATCAATAAAAAGTGAAGTTTCTGATTGTTTAGGAGTAATTAACTTAGAAATTTAATTACTCTTTTTTATTAACCAGTCAACACCCGGAATATTATATTTTTTTCTAATCTCATAATAAATATCTTTAAGCAGCATTTCATACTTATCCGATTTCGTTATAACATCCATAATTCTTTTTTCTAAAACATTATCCGTAATTGAACGTTCAAACAAATCAAAATAATACGTTGGATAAAGCATCCTTGAATAAAATAAAACCATATCATTATAATCATACCTATTATCAAAAATAAACTTACTAACGTCCTTCATATCTAACATATCATTAAAGAATGACACCTTAAAATACTCCGCATAATCTCTTACATCATAATCCGGAATTAACGAAATCGGATGATAATAATTAACCGGCAAAATGGGATTACTCATCCTGAAATGACACATTGATATATTCTTAGATACCGGCTTATTATAATTATAGTAGCTTATCGCATTTTCCCCTAACCCAATATAATAGCTAAAACTATGAATTAAAACTTCCTTCCCCACACCCAACTCTTTCATTTGCTCTTCCATATAATCAATTTTAGCTTGCCATATTTTAGGCCAGTCCACCATGGACTTATCCATTCTAATCTTATTACCATACAATAAATCATCAAACGTAACATAATCATTTAATAACGTATTTATCCTTACAAGTACATAATTACTATCTTCATAACTACTTAAAAACTTATAAAAACGATTTCTTATCATTAAATGATATTTAGGATTAACCTTAACTTTCTCATTTAACTCCTCCAACGCCTTCTTCTCATACTCCGTCTTACAAAAATAAAAAGTATCACTATCCGTCGTAAAATAATAATAACTATCTAACTTAACCACATTCTTAATACTCAAATTATAATAATATAGTATGTAATTTTCCATATTCATCCCATTATAAATATATGAAAAAAGACTTCTATCTAGAAATCTTAATTTTTACCTAATAAACTTAGTATTTCATCTAACTTTTTGTTCTTCTCCGCTAGTTCTTGTTCTAAACTAGCTATTTTTTCGTCTTTATTTTTAGTATCAACACTCTTTGGCATGCTAGCAATATATTCATTAACAGCGGCCATTATCTTATCAACTAAAATTTGTTTAGCATTATCATTACCTATATTATTAGCATTACTATCTACATTTACATTAGCACTTACTTCCGGTACTACTGGACTTGGTGCCACATCTACAGGAGGTTGAACCGCACTGGTATCTTCAAAAGTAGGAACGTCAAACGTAGTTGGTGCTGTATCATTAACAACTGGCTCTACATCATCAGCTAAATTATTAACAACATCTCCCGGTGTTGGAAAACTAAATGCTGGTTCATCTGTAATTTGTGGACTAACACTTTCTTCCACTGGCGCTGCTACATCTGATGTAGGAACTACCGGACTATCAACCGCAACAGGCTCACTTGTAACCTCATGTGCCACTGCAATATTTTCAGCTACACCCTGATTATCTATCGGAATATCATTAACCGAAGAAACGCTAGGGTTATCAATAGCAATACCCGGTACAACCTCAGAGCCAATCGTTACACTTGGATTATCCTTAGGATATATAGCAGGCGCTACTGACTCGTCTACTACAGGAGCCGCTGGAGCTACCTTCTCCTCCTCTACTGGTTTCTTCGCATTATAGTCATTAATAAGTTGCATCTTCGCTGAATCTTGTACCGCAATAACTCTCGCAAAATCAACAGTGGCATTAAAACTCTTCGCAATATTAACATAACTATACGAATCTGGACTACTAGATATTATCGAACGCATAACATTTTTAACATTCATCCATTCTTTATCATCAGTAATCTTAACTAATCTATCGCCAATAACTTCACTAGCTAAAATCTTCACTAAACCATTTTGGTCTAACTCATTCGCCGTCGTTAAGCAATATATCTTCCAACCATTATCGTTACTTATCTTAAACGCCGATATAATATCAACACTTAAAACCTCACCATTTTCTTTCGTTATTTCTAGCTTTTCTAGCATAAATAACCCCTACTTTCTTATTCTTTTATTCTTATCTTTAAATCTTTATTCTCTTCAATTATAGCAAACCCCTACTTACTTTTCAATCTCTTTTTTCAAACAAAACCACTTACACCCATAAGCACATTTAGTTTTCAAATAATTATCTAAAGTACTAATCTTATTATAACTTAAAGCCTTTGGATTACTATCTTCATAAAAACCTTTCAACCTTAACTTATTATAAGCCCAATCCCCAACAATATAATCAAAATCATTGTAATAATCAGTAATCTTACTACTTAATAACTCCTCGTCAATCGCGTCTTTATAATTATCAACAATACTATATTTAAAACCATTAAACTCCATTTACAGTCTCCCCATTATAATAACCCCTAAAACTATTCCTACAATAATAGTTGCACTAAAAATAACTAAAAATATCAAAATATTAGTTTTTCCACTTTGATTACTAAGCCTAAATTTTGGAGCCTTAAGTGCCTCTACTTCCTTAGCAAGTCTTGACTTTGCATTAAAAGAAATTGGATTAATATTAAAATATCCATAAATACTACGATTTATCTCGTCTAACGTCTCTTGATTAATCAATTCTAAATTATCTTTCGTAATTCCAAAAACATCATAAACATCATAACTTAGTAAATTATTCTTAATCTGTTTAAAACTAATCTCATGTTCTTTCTTATATAAACATTCCTTATAATAATTAATTACCGCCCAACTATCCACCGCCACATACTCATTTATCTTTCTTCGTATCTCATTAGTCGTATTTGGCGAAAATAATAAATTTTCAAACTCCTTATACTTCGCACAGTCTAAATTAGTACTCGAAGCTTTAGCTAAAAACATATCAATAATATCTTCTTGTAAATAACTAAAAAACTCATTCTTCATAAGACGATTAACCTTATTATAATGGTCCGTCTCATAATATCCTTCTAAATCATTCAAAAATTTATTTATCTTAGCGGGCTGTAACCCAAACTTACCTAAATTATTTCTAAACCCATCTTCGCCATTATTCTGTCTATTAATATAGGGATTTAAAATATCAGTTTCACTATAAATATAGATTAACATACAAATAACGTATACTAAAAAATCACTTGCTAAAGAAGCGTCTTTTTTATTTCTAAACAACAAATATTTTTTAATTGCGGCATCTAAACTAACTTTGATAAATATATCGTTATTCATGTTATCCCTTCTTATATTAATATAATATCACAAACTTTCTTACTTTTCAAAAACTTTAGTAGATATTTTTTACGAATTGTCTACTACGGGACTTTGATTTTCAATTGTACCATTTAAATAACTAGGGACATTGCCCACAATCAATTTAGCACTTATTAACACATTATAATTATCTTTAATTTCTTCACTTACTACCGGAGTAATAATCATACTTTTTATATCAACATTTAAGTATAACTCTACTAAAGCATTATTTATCCCATAATTACTAACCTTCGTACTAAAGCCAGTTAACAATGAACTATTTAAACTTATCTTAACTGGTACCTTATATCCTAAATTATTAAGAAAAATATTATCACTAGCAAGTCCTATAGGGTAAAAAAGAATAAACCCCGAAGGATCACTCTTACCTCTACCATGGTAATTAGCAAAATCATTGTAATTAATATCACTCATACCTGCCTTAACCTTATTTGATATCTCTTCCATAACTTGGTAACCCTTAGTCATTTTATAATCAACCGCAATAATCTCCCCCTTATCGTTCTTTACAATCTCAATTATATTATCAATAATATCCTTCTTCAAAGTCTCCGTATCAATATAATCCATAATCAGCTTATCATTATACATCTTAATATTATTTTTACTTATCAAGATTAACTTATTAGACATCTTAAGTCCTAATCGGTTCACCATAAAAATCGTCAACACCAAAATACCTATAACAATAATATAAAATTCTAACTTTAAATAACTTCTCTTACTTTTAAATCTTCTCATAATACATTATATTTAGAAAAAGAAAAAGTCATAACAATGTTACAACTTAGTTATTAGGTTTAAAAATTATTTTTATCGCATCATTATCCATACTTGTTAAACGTTCAAAAGCACTATTTGCAGCATCTATTGGAATTATATCATCAATATATTTAACAACATCTAACTTACGAAGTCTTAATAATTCAATAACATCATCAAACTCTTCTTCTTTATAACCAATAGCACCCTTCATACTAACCTCGCCCATTACTGGCATAATCATTGGTACACTAATAGGGGCCATAGAAACACCAACTAAGACAATCTTGCCACCATTTTTAACTAACATCATGGCTTCACTAACAGCGGCACTATTACCACAAGCTTCAATTACTACATCAAAACCATTAGTCATAGCGACTAAATTAGGAATGGTATCTTTATTTAACGCATTAAAGTACTCATCAACATAACCATAAGTTAAAGATTTTTTTCCACGATTACGATTAGCCTCTACCATACAAACATAAGATGCCCCATTCATTTTGGCAAACTCCGCTGCCATTAACCCGATAATTCCACCACCAATAACGCAAACTTTATCACCGACTTTGACATTAGCCAAATTAACCGCATGCAAAGACACCGCACTTGGCTCCACCATACAAGCTTCTTCATTGGAAATAATATCTGGTAATTTTCTTACCATATCTGGGTGACACGACGAAACCTCGGCATACCCTCCACTATAATCCAAAGATAACCCGACAGCATGACTCCAAGTTTCCTTACAATATTGAGGATTTCCATGTTTACAAGCATCGCACTTGCCACATGGTGATATAGGCAACCCCGTAATTCTATCTCCTACTTTTAGATCACTACGAGCCCCCGGATCAATTACCGTTCCACAAAACTCATGGCCCATAACTAAACCAACTGGTGCTCCCATATCCCAATAATGAATATCTGAGCCACATATTCCACAAGTATTGACTCTAAAAACAACACTGCCATCTTTACTTGTTGGGGCAACTCTCGACTTAACTTCTAACTTCTTTGGTCCTACTAGTTCAACACATTTCATACTAATCCCACTTTCTACTATCTATATAATATCATAAATTTAACGTTTAGAATACTAATTTTTTGTTCATAATAAATTTGAAAGGATTTGATATTATGATAATTGTTGTTGGTTCAAGAAGAGATGGTAACTCCCAAGAACTAGCCCACTTAGTTCAAGATATGTTAAATAAAGAAAGAATTTATTCTAAAATTATTGTACCTGGTAATCAAAAAATACACCTTTGTACCGGTTGTATGGATTGTGATAAAGACGGAGTTTGTGATTTTAAAGATGATATGGAACAAAATATTGAAGATATCAAAAATGACAATGTAATCATGTTCATTACTCCTACAAGGTGGAACCTTTTATCTGGTGATTTAAAAATATTTATGGATCGTCTAAACCCACTATATTCCAAAGGTCTCCTTCGTGGTAAAAAGCTAATTGCAGTATCTATTGGTTCCAAATCTCGTGATCTTTACAGTACCGAAGCTAGTCTTAGTGACTTAATCAGCTTTGCTGAAGCCGCCAAAATGGATGTTGTCCTAGATAAACAATTTTATGATTGCCTAGATTTTAAAGATATCTTAAAATACCAAGACGAAATTTCTAAATTTCTACTTGACGTCAAGCAAATTGTAAATTAAAAACATAGCACCCCACTATGTTTTATTTTTGAATATTTTTTATCGCATTTATAACCGCAAGCTTCCCATACTCATAAGTAATACCACCTTGTAAATAAGCAATATAAGGCTTTCTTATTGGGCCATCACAACTAATTTCAATCGAACTGCCTTGAGTAAACGACCCACTAGCCATAATTATCTCATCATCATACCCAGGTGTACTAACAGGTATTGGTAAAACATTACTATCCACCGCACTACAAAGCTGTATTCCTTGAATAAATTTAATTTGCTTTTCTTTATCATGAAATACCACTCTTGTTACAATATCACTTCTAGCCTCATTATACTTAGGATACACTTCTACTCCCATTTTTTCTAGTATATAGCTTGCTAAAATACCCGTTTTCACCGCTGCACATACAGCTTGTGGTGCCATGTAAAGTCCTTGTAAAAAGAAACGATTATTATTTAATGAAGGTCCAATTTCCTTACCTTCCCCCGGAGCCGTTAACCTTTCAGCACAAAGTTCCACTAAATCTTTTCTTCCAGCAATATAAGCTCCCGTACTAGCAATACCAGCCCCTAAATTTTTTATTAACGAACCAACTATAATATCCGCTCCACATTCCAAAGGCTCCTTCGTATTAACAAATTCACAATAACAATTATCTACCATAATAATAATATTTTTATCAATACTCTTAATTAACTTTGTAACTTTCTCTATTTTATCTAAACTAACAGTATCCCTATTGGCATACCCTACCGACCTTTGAATTTCAATTACTTTTACGGAATGTATCTTTAAATACTCAGCAATTTTATCATAATTAAAATCATTATCAACTAAATCAATCTGGTCATAATCTATCTTATAAGACTTTAAAGAACTAGCATTTTCTCTTATCCCAATAACTTCGTCTAATGTATCATATGGTTTACCATTTATTGATAACAACTTATCTCCCGGACGAAGTAGCGCAAATAAAGTAACTGTTAAAGCATGCGTTCCACTAATTAACTGTGTTCTAACTAAAGCATCTTCGGCCCCTAAAACACTAGCAAATATACGCTCTATCTTATCTCTTCCGGTATCATTATACCCATACCCATTAGTCGTATTAAAATCACTTTCACTTAAATTTTCTTTCTTAAAAGCATCCAATACCTTCTTACTATTAAATAAACAAATATCTTCTTGTTTACTATATAACTCTTTATTATTTAATTCACATTCTAAAACTAAATCTTCTATCATTACTTCAAACCTCCATCAACTCTTATTAACGTTTTATTTACATAACTAGCATTATCGCTACACAAAAATTCAATAACATTGGCAATTTCTTCTGGTTCCGCAAAACGTCCTAATAAAATTTTTTCTTCTTCAACTTTTTTAAATTCTTCACTCAAAGTTTCATTCATTTTTGTATTAACCCAACCCGGTGCCACCGCATTAACCCGTAAATTTGGAGCCAACATATTTGCCATATTCTGCATTAAAGATATAACTCCCGCCTTCGAAGCATCATAGTCAATACTTTCAATATAAGGTGTATCTACTCCATTCGTACTCGAAACAAAAATAATCTCGCCACCACTATTTATCTTCTTTACCAAAAGCTTTGTCAAATAATAAGTACCTGTCAAATTAGTGTTAACCACTTCACTAAATTCTTCATAAGTTTTTAAGTTAAAATCATTATCCAAAGCAATACCTGCATTATTAATTAAAATATCAATATTATCTAACTTCGATACTAACTCTTCAATAGAATTTTTATCATTCAAATCAAGTCTATATCCTTTAATATTATATTTTTCTTCTAACTTTAAAGCCTTAGTTTCATTACTACAATAAGTAAATATAACCTCATAATTTAAAACTAACTTAGATAAAGTTGCTAATCCAATACCCGAAGTTCCCCCTGTAATAAGCACTTTTTTCATATATATCAGTCCTTTTCACTTCGTATTATATCATAATTTAAAGATTTTACATTTAAAAATATAAATGCTATACTACTAGAATAAAGGAGTTTATTATCATGAAAAAAATATTAAAATTTATTAAAAAGAATTTTCTTTGGTTAATCGCTTTCGCTGGTCTAACCATATTTACATTTATTGTCAGAAGACTATTTACTAATAACATATCCCATATTGATTCATTCGTTTATGATCACATCAAATGGCTTATTTGTCCTCCCCTTACCCAAGTATTTAAAATAATAACTGAGTTTGGTAACTTTTATATCATGACCTTCATTTTAATCATTATTCTAATTACTGGTAAGGATAAAAGTTTTAAAAAGTATTTTACTATTAACTACGGCCTAGTCGCATTACTCAACGTTTTCTTAAAAAGTATTTTCGAAAGACAGCGTCCAGTTGACATTAACTTGATAGTTGAAAAAGGGTTCAGCTTTCCTTCTGGTCATTCCATGGTCAGCTTTGCCTTCTATGGTTTTCTAGCTTACTACATTTATCATAGTAACTTAAAGAAACCAACTAAGTACTTCTTAATCATCTTACAAGGTATCATTGTTTGTTTAATTGGTCTAAGTAGAATTTATCTTGGTGCCCATTACTTTACAGATGTTATTGGTGGTTTTAGTATAACTGCTGTCTACTTAGTTTTATACATTAAATTTGTTTATCAAAACCAATTAGCCAAAGAAAAAGAAGTTAAATAACTTCGTCTAAATTAGTATTTTCTTCCCTAAGGATATCGGCAAATTCGACCTTAAATCGAGCCATATCCTTTTTCTTTGAATCTTCATACACATTTTTACAATTAGCAATAGCTTGATATATATGACGCATTTTAACTTCTCTACTATTTTCAAATAAAGCATATGTAAAAGCATTTGATAAAATAGTTAAACAAATATCGGGATAACGCGACGCAATTTCATATACTCTTTTATACTCATCTGTCATATCTACAATAAACGCCATAATTTTTTCTTTAATAAAATCCGTATAATTAAGTTTTACCCCAATTTGTTTTTCTAACTTAGGATAAGTACCCATAAGAATTTTAATTGTTGTTTCTCTATCGGCTTCCACTACATCAACTTTTTGAAATCTTCTTAAAAACGCTCTATCTCTTAATATATATTGTTCATATTCTTCAGTTGTCGTAGCTCCTATCATTTTAATTTCACCACGGTCTAAACCCGCCTTAAACATGTTAGCAAAATCCATACCTGAAGCAGTACTTGAACCCTTTACTAAAAGGTGTGTTTCATCGATAAACACAATTGTCTTTTGGCGACTAGCTAGCTCTTTAACTAATAAATCCACACGTGATTCACTTTGACCGGCAACATTATAGTCCCCCATTAAAGAAGTTACATTAAGTTTATATAAATCATAGCCAAATAAAGCATTAGGAACCATATTATTTTTAATACGATAAGCAAGCCCTTCTACTATAGCGGTTTTACCTATACCTGGTTTACCAACTAAAAGTGCTGATTTTTCTGGCGTAAGCATGATTAAAATAACTTGTTTAATTTCTTCTTCTCTGCCAATTGCGGGGTCAGTTACATACTCTTTCTCAATTAAATTTTGTCCATATATATCTAAAATACTAACTTGATTATCCATGTTTTTCATCTCCTTTATCATTATATCGAAAAATAGCCAAAAAGAAAAGCAAATATAGTACAAGAAACGTTTATTCACTTTAGGAAAATAAATTGTTTACTACTTAGCTAATTAGTGTTAAAATTAAGATGAATTGGTTGCATTGTGAAGAGCTTTCGAGGAACATATCAGTCAACCATATAATTATTTTTTAATAGCATTGTGAAGAATATTCGAGGAACATATTAGTCTATTATAAGCAAAGAAACTTTCTAATTTAAGAAAGTTTCTTTCATTTTAAAAAGCATGTCGCAGTATTTTATTGAAAAAAGTCCGTAACCACGGACTTTAATTAACATAAATGGCGCCTGATGTAGGACTCGAACCTACGACCTAACGGTTAACAGCCGTGCGCTCTACCGACTGAGCTAATCAGGCAACTTACTCACTAATTATATAAAAACCCATTCGATTAGTCAATACAAAATTAGTGATTTTTTTAAAATTTTTGCTACTTTTTTAATTTTCGTTCCAATTTAATACCATATTTATCAGGATAACCATAATTATCTAACTCATTTATATCCTCTACTGAGTAACAAATTCTATTAACCTCCAAGTATTTCTTAAAGTTTTCATACGAACCGGATATAAACGCTTCATAAAAATAGCCAAAGAAAGGTATCTCTAATTTATCATTTATTATTCCCGTTCCCACTAAATAACTACGTACTAAAGCATTATCCTTAGTATTATATGTAACTAAATTAATTGGTGATATCAAAATCTTACCTAAACCAACTACTTGATTATCATTTTTCACACCTAATTCTATCAAATAATCATTATTTCTTAATCTCGTTATTTCTTCTACTATATCCTTGCTTTTCATAAAGTTAAAACTTCACCTCTTTGTACCCTAGGTAAAATGGTTTTGGTACCTTACAATTAAATTCCATTTTTATATTTTTAAAAGGATGCACTATTACTAAGTGATAATGATGTAATGCCAGCCTTCCAATTCCATTAGACTTTGCTTCATACTTCTTATCGCCAATAATTGGATGTCCTAAATAACTCATTGTTGCTCTAATTTGATTTTTTCTTCCTGTTTTTATATTAATCTTAAGCATTGAACTACTCTTATTAGTACTTATAACTTCATAAGATGTAATCGCTTTCTTACCTAAATTTTTATCTGGTGTTACAAAAACCTGCAAGCTCTTAGTCTCTCTAAGATAGCAAGTAATCGTGTCTTTTGGTTTATCCATATGTCCTTCAACTAACGCAATATACTCTCTAGTAAAACAATCCCAGTTCTTCTGTAACTCATTTTTCATACGTTCAGTCTTTGCAAACAATACAATACCCGAAGTATCTTTATCTAATCTATGAACAATAAAAACCTTTTGATTTTTCTTTCTAATATACTCTCTTACTTCATGATATAAAGTATATTCCTTATTCTTCTCTGTACCTACCGTTAATAACTTACTTGGTTTATTAACAACTAATAATTCTTTATCTTCATATATAATATCTAACTTTTTCATAAAACCTCATGCATAATTGTACCATAGAAATCAATTTAATGGTAAAATATTTAATACCAGGGGGGATATCATGAAACTAAATAGTATTACTCAAAAACAATTAATCGATATTAAAAACCAATTAAATAAGAAATACGATAAAATATCATTAAATAATAGGAAAGAATTAATTAATTGCTATAGTGATATTATTACAGTTGATAATATTTTAAATAGTTATTATATCCCACCTACTTTTAATGAAGAACTAACTTTCTTTGACTATATAATTACTTTAATCGATAAAATTACTGATGCAGAAGAAACTCTAAATAATTACAAAGACTATTTTAAAGTTTTAAATAACTATTACTTTAATCATGGTTTCTATGAATTATATTATAAATATCAAAATCAAAATTATTCTAATCAAGACTATATCGATATGGTTAAAGAGTTCTTTAAAGATAAAGAATATCTTAATATTAACTTAAAAACACTATTTAAAAGTAATCACTTTACTCTTAATTTTTTTAATGAAACTTATGATGATTCCTGTGGAGCCTTCTACTATTTAAGAAAATACAATAAATATATTGCCTTTATTCCTAATTATCAAAGTATTGAAAAAGGTATCATTATGGCTCATGAATTAACTCATGGTACATCTCTAGTAGAAAACAAAGACCACTTACTAAGTACATCAAAAACTGCTTTTAGAGAATTTGATAGTTTATTTATAGAACTTCTAGCCTGTGATTTCTTTAAGAATATTAACGAAAATGAAGCTTTAAACAGGAAAAGATTTTTACATGCTACTATTATCAACAGCATAAACACAGTCTATGAAAAGAAAAACATCATTGCCGAACTAAAAAAATTAAACTTACCTCTTTATATTGCGGTTCAAAACTTAAGTTCAATCAATCCTTTATATACAATTGACTACATAATTGACATATTTGAAACTTCTGTTCAAAACGATTTATATTATTCAATAAGTTATCTTTATGCCTTAAAACTATATTCAATCTATCAAGAAAACCCTAAAGAAGCTCTAAGTATCCTCAAAAATATCATTCACTTAAATAGTACTAAAGATTGTCTTGAGTACTTTCAACCTATTGAAAAAGATATTAACTTTGATTTACAAGCTTATAAAAAAAGCCTTAAACTGTAAGACTTTCTAAGTAATGTTCATACTCGTCCAAGATACTAAATATTTCTTGGGCGTTTTTACATTGACATATTTTATTCTTCATTTCTTTACTCTTAGGCATTCCTTTTAAATAATAAAGAACATGACTTCTAATTTCCAACGATGCACTAACTTCATTAGTATCTTCACATAATAATTTATAATGACGACGCATCATAGCAATCTTTTCTTTATAAGATACTTCTTTAGGTAAAGTCCCATCTCTTAAGTAATCAACGCATTCCCTAACTAACCAAGGATTTCCTAAAAGACCCCTACCTATCATTACTGCATCGCACCCAGTTTCGTCTAACATCTTTTTAGCTAGAAAACAACTAGTTACATCACCATTACCAATAACGGGAATACTGACACTTTCTTTAACTTGTTTTATTATGTTCCAATCAGCATGACCAGAATATCCCTGAGAACGAGTTCTTGCATGCACCGCAATCGCACTAGCTCCAGCACTTTCACATGCTTTCGCTACCTCTACAGCATTAATGTGTTCTTCATCCCAACCGGATCTTATTTTTACGGTTACCGGAATATCAACTGCGGCGACAACTCTACTTACGATTTCTTTTATTTTCTCGGGATTTTTTAAAAGAGCACTACCTGCTTGATTTTTAATAGCAACCTTTGGCACAGGGCATCCCATGTTAATATCCAGGATATCAGGCTTTTGTGTTTCAACAACTATTTTAGCGGCCTTAACAAAATCCTCAACATCACTGCCAAAAATTTGTTGAGCAATTGGTCTTTCACACTCATCCATTTTTAACAAATCAAAAGTCTTCTTACTTTGATAACATATTGCCTTATCACTAACCATCTCCGCATACATAAGACCAGCACCCATTTCTTTAATAATCTTACGAAACGAAGTATTAGAAATTCCGGCCATTGGCGCTAAAACAACTTGATTTTTTATTTCAACATTTTCTATTTTAAACATAGTTTACCCCCAAAACAAATCTTATTATACACCATGATTATAAGGATTTCACTATAATTTTTTTTCTAAATCAATTTCAACAAAATCATCTTGTTTTAATAGGAACCCATTCGCATCATCAGTATCTAATTGTAATTCAAAAAATCCATCTGGTGTTACTTTAAATTGGGCTTCAATTGTTCCAGGCTTTATTGTATTTATCTTAACAATAACCCTTTCATCATCAGCAACACCTAATTTTTTGGCATTTTCTGGTGAAATATGAATATGACGATTAGCAATTATTGCCGCAGGAACGCATACTTCTCCTAATGGCCCAACTAAAGTTATATCAGCAGCACCATCTAAATGGCCACTCTTTCTCATTGGTGCATCTATTCCTAATTTATAACAATCAGTCTTTGATACTTCAACCTGGTTATAATCTCTAAGTGATCCTAAAACTCTAACTCTATCTATTGACCCCTTTGGTCCTTTAATAGTTAACGTCTCCTCTGATGCATATTGACCACCTTGCTTTAATGGCCTTAAATATGTTAAATCTTCCTTACCAAATAATTTTTGATAAACCTCTTTAGTTAAATGACAATGTCTATTAGAAACACCTACTTGTACTTTCATATCAATCACTTTATCCTCTCTCTACTATTGTAGTATACCATACAATCCAATAAATAATTAATACTTAAATACCCATCTTAACATTAATTAACATAAAATTATTTTAATATTAACTTTTGAGTAACAAGAATATCTTCTATTTCTTCTAAAGATAAACCAAATATCATAGCTATTTTCTCATTAGATATATCATTATCTTTCATTGCCATAATAACTTTTCCTCGTTCTTGCATTCTGCCATCATTATATCCATGCAATTTTCCTTCATTAAATCCCAAGTTATATCCTAACTTTTTACCAACATACTCACCATTACAATATCCGGCTTGATATTCTTTTTCTAACGCTTCGTCTCCATGCTTTTTCTTTCTTAATCCTCCCATCAA
Organism: uncultured Bacillota bacterium; assembly: GCA_937926935.1. GTDB lineage: Bacteria > Bacillota_I > Bacilli_A > RF39 > UBA660 > CAG-605. Next base: position 5,465 of record CALBBI010000044.1, on the reverse strand, counting down.
TTTCATTTATATCAACTCCTCATAAATCCTATAATTTTAATTCTTCAATATCATTCATCATAAATCTAATTTTATCTACTTGCTTATCCGTATGATAATGTCCACAATACCATTTTTGATACTGGGTATTATTTTCTATTTCATCCAAAAATTCTTCCGTACTTTTATCAACGTCTAACTGGTTTACATTTTCTAAAAACACTTCATAAGGCATGTACTTAAAAGGACATGTATGCGATAAAATCACATCTATTTTATTATTGTATTTCTTTAAAGTTTTTCTAACATCATTTTTAATTTTTTCATTTGGTTGTTCACTTTCATACCAGTTATATCCTAAAGCCAGCCTATAATACTTATCAACAGAATAAGCTCCGCCAATTACTAAAGTAGAGACCCCATTAAAGTCGTATACTTCACCATCTTTGGCAAATAATATATTAGGATAATTATCTTCATAATATACAATTCCATTATTAAATATTTTTGACTTATATCCAGCGATATTATAAGGACGTTCTTCATGATTGCCGTGAATACAAAATAAAGTTATTGGCAACTCTTTCAAGTGATTTTTCAAAGTATAATCTTTGCTATCTAAATAATAGTTAATTCCAGCATCACCTAAAACTATCATAATATCAGCTTTTGATGTATTATTTTTATAGCAAAATTCAAATACCTGATCATAATCTCCATGTTTATCTCCCGTAATATAAACCATATTTCCTCCTTAAATCTCTATTAATGTACTTTTCTATTAAGCTTAAGTTCTTTTTTGTTAAGTATTTTTTCAACATCTTCAAGGTTAATATTTAGGCCAGTTGCTATCTCATAATTAGTCATTCCATTTTTGGATAACGATTTAATTGCATTTTTTAGACATCGTTTTTCTCCAATAGAGATGCCTCGCTTTTTACCAATTGCAATACCTTGCTTTTTTCCAATTGCAATACCACACTTTTTACCACGTTCCTCTCCAACCTCTTCGCCATAGCCATAACCCTCATCAAATTCTTCTTCCAACATATATCTATTATAGGCTTCCCTATCCCAACTTCCATCAGCTTTATAAAACATAATCATAACTTGATATACCTCACATCTACTAATGTACCTTTCTATTAAGTTTAAGTTCTTTTTCATTAAGTATTTCTTCAACATCCTCAAGGTTAATATTCATAGTATCAGCAATTTCATTATTAGACATCCCCCGATTAAATAATCTTTTTATGATATTTCTTCTCTCTTCAACACGCCCACGTTCTTTTCCAATTGCAATACCACGCTTTTCACCACGCTCCTCGCCAACCTCTTCGCCATAGCCATAACCTTCCGCATATTCTTCTTCCAACATATGCCTATTATAGGCATCTCTATCCCAACTTCCATCAGCTTTATAAAACATTACCATACTTTGATACACTCCTCTCAATATTTTATCTTTTTGTACGATACCATTTGATTCTAATATACTCTCCATATCCTCTAAAGTTTTAGGTACTAAAGGATATAAATAATCATATATCTTTCGTTCACTTTCAGTATATCCATTAGTTTTTAATTTGTCAAGATATATATGATAAGTTTCAATAAATTGGTATTTATTGAAATCTGTACCATACGTCGTATCATGCTTTATCAAATCCAAATTACCTTTATTTGATTCTTTATAAATACTTATTGAATATATTTTTATATTCACATTGTATTTCTTCTTACCATTCTTATCAATTTTTATTCCATAAATTGAAGCCATTCTATTTGAATAGTCTAAAGACTTTAAATTGGTAATTTTACTAAACTTAGTATAAGCTTCAATATCTACATAAGTATCATCATTTATTTTATAAACTAAATCCCCAATTCTAGGGACTGTATCTTTTTTAGACCCTGGTAAATTGGGATCAATAAAATCACCTTTAACTACTACTTTATACTCTAAATTACAAATCAAAGAAATAAACATTGCTACATACTCTTTGTTATCTCTTAAAACTCTTTTAAAATCAAAGTCTTTCATGGGATTAATTTTTATTTCGTTTGTGTATAATTTCTTCATTTTTATCCTCCAAAATTTAGTTTAAGGAAAAGGTTAAATATTTCTCTCCCTCTACTACTCTTTATTACCGGAAAAGTGCTGATTTTCTTTTTTTTCTTTGCATTTTTTGCAAAGTTTTTAAAAAAAGTGCCAAATTTTACGCAAATTTGACACTTTTTCTCTCATAATTTTCTTTTTCTTAAACTAAATTTTTTTCCTAAATTAATCCCATTTTACTCATTAGCATAATTATCAAAATAACCTTGAATTAACACTACAGGAGTACCCTTATCACCCGACCCACTAGTTAAATCTGCTAAAGACCCAACTAAGTCCGTAATTCTTCTTGGTGTCGTACCTTGAGTAACCATTTTACCTACTAAGTTATTATCCTTACTCCTAATCTCCTTCTTCATAGCGGCAATCAAGTCTTCTCCTCTTAAATCAGCTAACTTATTATCACTAACATACTTTAACTTTATCTCATTAGGAGTACCTTCTAACCCACTCGTATAAAAAGGACTAACAACTGGGTCAGCAAGCTCCCAAATATGCCCAACAGGATCTTTAAAAGCTCCATCACCATACACCATAACTTCTAAATCTTTTCCTGTTAACTCTTTCATTTTCTTTTGAATATCTAAAATTAACTTTTCTCCATCCTTAGGAAATAACTTAAGTCTTTCTTCCGTAGACTTATTAGACCCTAATAAACCATACTTAGAATTATACCCACTACCATTATTACTCTTATTCATAATATCCGTTAGACTATAACATAAAGCTCCCGTCTTACTAAATAACTCTTTTGTATGTTCTCTTGTATGAATATCACAATTTAATACATAAGGTGTATATTTTAAGATATCTAAAGGGTTATTAGAAAACACAAACTCTATTTCACAATCTTCACTTTTAACTAAATCACGATAGAATGATACCATATTAATACCTGTAAAAGGATGGATAAAATCTCCAAAGTATTCATTATAATCATTCTCTGTAATAATACTACTTAAATTAAATGGTGAACTACTTAGTTTATTCTCATCTAATATACCATTACCTACCTCATCACTAGGAAAAGATAATAACATAACTATCTTTTTTGCACCTCTAGCAATACCTTTTAATATAAGAGAAAATCTATTACGACTAAGAATTGGATATACTACTCCGATCTCTCCATTTACATATTTATCTCTTATATCATTAGCTATATCATCAACTGTACAATAATTGCCTTCACTAATACCAACCACAGCTTCTGTTACACAAATTATATCTTTATCATGAATCTTAAATTCTTCATTCTTTGAAGCCTTAATAACACTATCTACTACAATATTAGCAAGATTATCTCCTTCTTTAATAATAGGTGTTCTAATACCTCTTGAAGTTGTACCAACCATTCTCATATTTATATCCTCTTTTCTATTTTACTTCTTTATCGTATCATAGTTTATGCTTAAACTCTAGGAAAAATACTTGTTGGTTGTAAAGTTCTTTCTTAGTTACTTCCTATGTATGTTATTTTAGCGTAACCATTGCCTTTTTTTGCACATTTCTCTGTTGGAACTTCTTCAGCACATGTTGTAGATATCGTTTTAGTATCTTCTTCATTACTTTCTTCGCAGTTGTAACAGTACATTGCTTTATTTGTTAGTAATGAGTTCCCTATGTATCCTGAACCTCCTGCCCCTGTTCCTCCATAAAAACCGCCGCCGCCACTTTGACGGGCTAAATCAGTAGGTTGTCCTCCTTTACCAAAGGCATAACCCGAAATCTGGGTACCAGCATAAAAATAATTGTTTCTAGCATTAACCCCTTTATGTCCGCCACCACTACCAGCATGATAATCATACTCCTCTATGGTATGTGAAAAACCACCGCCGCCGCCACCAGCAACCATTAATATATCATTAATATTATTTTCTAATGACGATAACAATCCAGACTGTAAAGCAACATGGCTAGCGCCACCACCGGCTGCAATCATATGACCACCACAACACTCTGCATAAGCGACAACATCACCACCGCCATTATAACCTCCAGGTAACAATTCTAAAACTGGTCCATAATTATCATTTGAAGTTCCTTGACCACCAACATTTATATAAATTTTATCATTTTCTTTTAACTCAACATTTCCAGAAGAATAACCTCCATATCCACCAACATCATATTTAGTATTTCCACCTTGAGATCCCCACGTTTCTAATTTATAAGTACCAGAAACTGGTGCTGTGAATACCTGCTCCGTTCCAGTGTAATCAAAATCAACTATCTTAGTAGGTGTTGCAACTACTACAACCTTAGATCTAAAAGACTTATTCATAGCCTCACTAGTTAATGGAGTATTTTCATCCATCCAAAGTCTTAATGAATAATCAACACTGGCCTTTGCTCCTAGACTTCCCGTAACCAGTACTCGAGCTTCCACCGAGCTATCATAATACTTATCCGTACTAGAAAGACTTGCCATATTAACATAACTTTTATCATTAACCATTGTCATAATATACTTAGAAGCTAGAGTGCTCCCTTCTAATTCTTCTAAATTAAGACTATAAGCCATCATAGAATTACAAGTATTATTAATAGTAAAAGTATAAGGAGTTAAATTCTTACCTTCTTCATTCATAATAGGTATTTGTTTTTCTAACCTTATTACATTCTCTTCATTAGTTATTTCTAAATTTAAACAAGAAGATTTAACAATATTCTTATTAGTCTGAGAAACACTTACCATATAATATGCATAACTAACTCCCACTAATAAAGAAACTCCAAGTAATCCCCCTAAAATACATAAAATAATAATATATTTTTTATTCATACCGCTAGCCTATCTTTCTAATGAGATTTTATCACATTTCTGTGCGTATTTAAAGAACTTTTCTTAATATCATCAAATTAAATGGGACAATAATTTTTAAGGTGATTATCATGCCAAAGAACAACTTATATAAAATAAGAGAAAGTAACGACTTAAAAGCCAAAGACATTGCAACCTATTTAAATGTTTCTCGTTCTAACTACAGCGAATGGGAAAATAATAAAACACCAATCCCTACCAAAAGAATAATTGAGTTAGCCGATTTCTATAAAATTAACATTGACTACTTACTAGACTTAAGTCCCTATAAAATAGAAATCAAAACTCCAACTAAAATAGATTTAATAAAAATAGGTAAAAGAATAAAAGAAGCCCGTAATGAACTCTACCTAACCCTAAGAGAAATAGGCAAAAAACTAAACTGTTCCTACTCTGCCTTTGCGGCTTACGAAAGAGGAGAAAACCTAATCAATAGTGAAACCCTCCTAAGCCTATGTACCCTAACAAACTACTCAATAGACTATATTCTAGGACGTACCAGTACTAAATATCTCAATAAATAATTATATTTTATCTTAATTT
>CALBBI010000043.1:0-9798 GCA_937926935.1 uncultured Bacillota bacterium | reverse complement strand
GTTAAACTAGCCAAGTTTTACAATACCAGTGTTGATTATCTAATTGGCTTAACCAACGAAAGAAAGCCTTATCCTAAAGCTTAAGGGTAAGGTATTTTTATAAAAGATTTTATCTTTTTAATAAAATGTTAAAAAGATATTGACAAATCAATTTGATATTAATATAATGTTAATAACGAAAGAGAAGACAAACTCTTTCTAAAATTCACAGATTTGATATTAACAAAAAGATAATAACAAAAGAAAGAAGAGATAATAAATGAAAAATAACTTAAATGAAATGACTGAAGCTTTATTTATAATTGATATGAATAATGGTTTCTGTGAAAATGGGGCTTTAGCTGACCCTACAATAAAACATATTGTTCCAGCAATATCAAAACTAGCTAGAGAAGTCTTAAAAAATAACCAAGCCTTATTTATCGTAAATGATAAACACACTGGAAATAGTATTGAATTAAAAAGATATCCAGCCCACTGCCATACAGCCTATGAGACAAAAACCATAAAAGAATTAAGAATATACGAAGAATACGCCACTAAAGTATTTTACAAAAATTCCACTTGTGCTTTATTTGCACCTCACATGATTGATACCTTGATGGCTATGACCTCATTAGAAAAAGTAGTTATAACCGGTTGTTGTAGTGATATTTGCATTCAAAACTTTGCCATAGCGTTAAGAAACTTTTTTGACGAACTAAACCTAGATATCGAAATAGTCGTTCCTTTAAATACTATGGAAACATATGACAACAAAACTAGCCATGACCGCATAAAAAGTAATATTTTAGCGATAAATAACATGCGAGCTAATGGTATAAATATGCCATTAACATTAACACTAAAGAAAGAAGGAAATAAATAATGAAAAATAATATGACAATGATGACTGATTTTTATGAACTAACAATGAGCCAAACTTATTTTAATTCAAATAAAAAAGACGAAATTGCTGTCTTCGACGCTTTTTATCGTAAAAACCCACAGAATGGTGGTTACGGTATAATGGGTGGTCTTGATAAAATAACCGACTATATTAACAATCTTCATTTTACTAAAGAAGACATTGCCTATCTTAGAAGTACTAATCAATTTACTGAAGAGTTTTTAAAATACTTAGAAACTTTCAAATTTACTGGCGATATCTACGCTATACCTGACGGTACTCCAATATTTGCCAATGAACCACTATTAACTATAAAAGCGCCTATAATCGAAGCTCAAATAATTGAAACGGCCATTTTAAGCTATTTAAATTCCCATATTTGCTATACAACAGCAGCCAGAAGAGTAGTTGAAGCTGCTCAAAACATTGGCATTATGGAATTTGGCGCTAGAAGAGCTATGGGACCAGAAGCTGCCCTTGATGCGAGTAAATGTGCCTTAATAGCTGGTTGTGTAGGGACATCAAACGTCCTAGCCGCTAAAGAAAATAATCAAGTCGCTCTAGGAACCATGGCCCACAGCTTAGTAACCGAAGCCGATAGCGAATATGAGGCTTTCCTAAATTACGCTAAAACTTATCCTAACAATTGTGTCCTTTTAGTAGATACCTATGATGTTTTAAAAAGTGGTGTCCCTAATGCCATTAAAGTTGCTAAAGAATACTTAATTCCTAATGGCTACACCCTAAAAGGCATAAGGATAGATTCTGGTGATCTATCTTATCTATCCAAAGAAGCTAAAAAAATGCTTGTAAATGCTGGCCTAGAAGATACTAAAATTTGCTTATCCAATGGTTTAAACGAAACAACAATTAAATCACTTATCAATCAAGGTGCCGTAATCGACAGCATTGGACTTGGTGATAATATCGTCTTACCTGATAAAGCACGTGTCGGTTGTGTCTATAAAAATGTTGCTATCAAAAAAGAAAATACCTATGTATCTCGAATAAAAGTAAGTAACGATCTTTCCAAAGCCATAACTCCAGGTTACAAGAAAGTATATCGTCTAATTGACAACCAAACCGGTTACGCCCTTGCAGACATCATTGCCCTTCATGACGAAAAAATACCAACCGAATGCCTAACCCTAATTGACCCTAACGACGAAACTAACACTAAAGAAATAACTAACTACACCATAAAGCCCCTTCAAGTTCCTATCTACCAAGCGGGCAAGCAAATCTATCTAAACCCAAGTCTTAAAGAAAAACAAGAATATTGCAACAAATATATGCAAACCCTTTACCCGGAAGTAAAAAGACTAGAAAACCCTCACACTTACTATGTTGATTTAACTAAAAAATTATTAATGCTAAAGAAAGAATTAATTAAACAAGCAAAAAATCAAAAAGTCGATTATGACTATACCAAAAAATTAACTAAATAGAAAGGCTCAGTATGAACGAATATCAAGAACTAATAAAATCAATGAAAATAAAAAGTAAAAAAGAACTACCAAGTAATCAAGGAAAATATCTAAATAAAAAAGTTTATCAAGTAACGTTAAATAATGGTAAAACATTTATCTATGAACAAATAACCAAAAACAACCGCCAAGGAAATGCCGTAGTAATAATTCCTGAACTATCAAATAATAAATTTCTTATGATTTTAGAAACTAGACCTAACACCTTAGAAGAAGTAGTCCTAGAATATCCAGCTGGCATGATAGACGAAGGTGAACAAGCAATTGACACCGCTAAACGTGAATTACTAGAAGAAACCGGATACATTGCCCAAAACTTCGAACTACTAGAATGGCACTACCAAGACCAAGGCTGTAGTCAAGCTAGAATATACACTTACTTAGCAACTAACCTAAAAAAAGTATCTAATAACTATGGCGTCGACGACGACGAAAATATAAGACCTATTACCGTAACTTTAGAAGAAACTTCCAATTTAATCGCTACCGAAAAAATTGTTGACGCTAATTTCAAAATTGCCTATCTAACTTTGAACTTAAAGAAAAGAGGAAATAATTATGAATAAAAAATATGGCTACGTTCGTGTTGCAACTGTAACACCCGAACTAAAAATTGCTAACTTAGAGTTTAACACTCAAGAAATAATTAAAGAAATTAATACCCTAAGTCAAGAAGGTGTCGAAATTGCTCTCTTCCCTGAATTATCCCTAACCGGCTACACTTGTGCTGACCTTTTTAACCAAGATTTAATCATAACATCTATTCCTAAATATTTACAAAAAATAACTGAAAGTACTAAAGACTTAGAAATGATTTCTATAATTGGCGCTCCAATATTCGTAGATAATCAATTATTTAACTGCGCTATTGTCCTTCAAAAAGGTTCTATCTTAGGTATCGTTCCTAAAACTTACATCCCTAATTACAATGAATTTTATGAATTACGCTGGTTTAGCAGTGCCACCAATCTTAAATCTAAAATCATAAATATTCTTAACCAAGAAATACCAATTGGTAATGATTTGCTTTTCCAAAGTTCGAAAGACCCTAATCTTACTTTTGGCATCGAAATATGTGAGGACTTATGGTGCCCTAACGCTCCAAGTACTAAAGGCTGCTTAAACGGTGCCACGTTAATTTTTAACCTTTCTGCTAGTAACGAGACCATTGGTAAGTACGAATATCGTAAAAATCTTATTAAAATGCAATCAGCTAAAAATATTTGTGCCTATATTTATGCTTCTTCCGGCGTCAACGAATCTTCAACTGACCTTGTTTTTTCCGGATACCAAGCTATCTATGAACTAGGAACGTGTTTAAAAGAAAACAATCGCTTTGACTTTAATACCAATCACTTAATTATGGATGTGGATAACCAGTTAATTATCAACAACCGTATTAAAAATAAAAGTTTCATGAAATTAAATGACGAAATAACTTATCGTCATGTTAAATTCCAAAGTAATATCGCTAACAATAATCTTTTAAGAGACTATAAACAATATCCCTTTGTTCCCCAAAATAACCAGGACTTAGCCACTAGGTGTCAAGAAATAATCAAAATTCAATCATTTGGGCTTGCCAAACGTCTTAAAGCTACCAACCTAAAAAAATGCGTCATTGGTATGAGTGGCGGCTTGGACTCAACTCTAGCTTTTTTAGTAACCTTAGAGGCCTATAAAATCTTAAATATTTCCAACGATAACTTAATTGGAATTACTATGCCTGGCTTTGGTACGACAACTAGAACATATCAAAATGCCTTAAATCTTTTAAAGAGCTACCATACTACTATAAAAGAAATTGATATCAAAAATGCCTGCTTAACTCATTTTCAAGATATTTCTCTACCAGATAATGACCGCTCTATAACTTATGAAAATTCCCAAGCTCGTGAAAGAACCCAAATTCTTATGGATATTGCTAATAAAGAACAATGCCTTGTAATTGGCACGGGTGACTTAAGTGAACTATCTCTTGGTTGGTGTACTTATAATGGCGACCATATGTCAAGCTACGCTGTTAACACCTCAATACCTAAAACCCTCGTACGAACTTTAGTAAAATACTTTGCCGACATTGAACCTAATAAAAAATGCCAAATTACATTACTTGATATTTTAAATACTCCTATTAGCCCAGAACTTCTTCCACCTGACCAAAACGGCCAAATAGCTCAACTAACCGAAACTTCTGTTGGACCATATGTCCTTCATGATTTCTTCTTATATCATTTTTTACGCCAAGGCATGACCCCAGCTAAAATTAAATTTATCGCCCTTAAAACATTCCACGGAGTATATGACGAACATACAATAACCCACTGGCTAAAATTCTTCTTCAAAAGATTTTTCACTCAACAATTCAAACGCAGTTGCTTACCCGATGGGCCAAAAGTTGGCTCCATAAGCCTATCACCACGAGGTGACTTACGCTTACCAAGTGATTGCGACTACACAAGTTTCTTAAACGACTTATAAAAAGAAAGAGGTTAAATATGAATACTAAATTAAAACTATTAGTAATGCCTAATTCACAGGAACTAGGAAACAAAATAAACCAAGAATTACAAAAACTAAATTATTCTTCTAAAAATTATCTTCTTGATTTTGAGGCCAATCGCTTTAATAATGGCGAAGGTAAAATCAAATTAAAAGAACCAATCAATAACACCGAACTATATATTTTAAGTGATGTTGGAAACTATGGTCAAACTTATCAAATGCACAATTTTACTCACCACATGTCTCCGGACGAACATTTTGAAGATATCAAACGTGCCATTGCCTCAACTTCTGGCCACGCTACTAAAATAAACGTTATTATGCCTTTACTATATGAAGCTCGCCAACATAAAAGAAGAGGTAATGAATCATTAGATTGTGCCATTTCTCTACAAGAACTAGAAAAAATGGGTGTGGATAACATAATCACTTTTGATGCCCACGACCCAAGTATTTGTAATGCCATTCCTTGCTTACCATTTGAAAATTTTTATCCAACCCATACTATTTTAGAACAGCTTATCAAAAATGAACAATTGGAAAATGTCTTAGTTGTTTCACCGGACATGGGCGCTATGGAACGTGCTAGATACTATGCTGACATGATTAATACTAACATTGGTGTCTTCTATAAAAGACGTGACCTAACCAAAGTTGTAAACGGCAAAAACCCTATCATTGAACACTTGTATATGGGTCCTAGTCCTGAAAACAAAGATATTTTAGTAGTCGACGACATGATATCTTCTGGTACTTCCATGTTAGAAGTAGCCGAAAAACTAAAAAAACAAAGTGCCCGAAATATTTATCTAATCTCTACATTCGCTTTATTTACCGAAGGAATAGAAGAATTTAATCAAGCCTTCAACAACAAGCTGTTCACCAAAGTATACACCACAAATCTTTCTTATATTCCCGAAGATATAAAAGCCACTCCTTGGTTAGAAACCATAGACATCTCTAAGTACTTAGCTCAAATAATTAATACCATATATAATAAGGAAGACTTAGAACCCCTTTGGAACCCTAAGAAAAGTACTATCCAAAAAATTAATTCTAGATTAAAAGGTATCTAAAATGCGCCTTGGTATCTTTGGCGGCAGTTTCAACCCACCTCATAACATTCACTTGAAAATAGCTGAGTACTTAATAAAACAAAACTACGTTGACAAAGTAATCTACGTCCCAACAGGGTCCAAATATCAATATAAAAACAATCTTCTAGATCCAAAACACCGTCTAAATATGTTAAAACTTCTCATTAATAACAACCATAACTTAAGTATCAGTACCTATGAACTCCAGTCTCGCCCCATATATACTTACGAAACCCTTACTCATTTTAAAAATAAATACCCCAACGACACAATCTACTTTATTTGTGGCATGGATAATCTTGATTACCTCGATAAATGGTATAAAGGCTTAGAAATTCTAAAAAACTTTAAACTTCTGGTAATCAAAAGAAATCAGCAAATGTATCCTAATCTTTTTGAAAAATATCATAAGTACTTAAACAACATCACTTTAGTTGAATTTTCTGAAGAATCAATCTCCTCCACAATGATTAGAAACAACATTTTAAATAATAAAGACAACACAAAATACCTAAAATCATCTATAATAGAATACATCACCAAAAATAATTTATATAAGAAAGAAGAATAAATATGCAAGAAATTATAAAAGAATTAACCAATAACCACCAAACAATTGCCACCATGGAATCATGTACCGGTGGTGCCTTAGCCAGCGAAATAACTAATTATCCAGGTGCAAGCGAAATCTTAAAGTTCAGCGCCGTTACCTATTCTAATGAATATAAAATTAAAATGGGTGTGGATAAAAATATTATTGATAAATACTCCGTCTACAGCCCAGAAACCGCTGTTAGTATGTCAAAAGCCATTTCTAACTTTGCCGATGCTGATTATGGAATTGGAATAACTGGTAAATTTAATGCCCAAGACCCCCACAATTTAAAAGGTGCTGATAACATAATCTTTGTTAACATTTATAAAAAATCTACCAATGAAAATTTTTTGCTTACCATAAAATCCCAAGATGTCCCACGCATGCAAAATAAGACTTTGGTAATTGCTAAAATTATTACTAAGTTAAAAGAAATAATTTAAAACGCCAAAGTGCGTTTTTTCTTTGTGTTTATCTAAAAAAATATCTCAAATTAAAAATTCATGATACAATAAAAAACAAGACAACTATATATAAGTCAAGTCTAAAATGATAGATTTTATGAAAAAGTCTGAAAATATAAATCTGTCAAAATTAAGGCATGATAAAAACAACTAAAGTAGTCAATTTTTTGAAAATTTTAGTTAAGTTTGTCTTTAATATTGTTGTATCTTATATAATCTCTATCTTCTTTCATGATATAGTAGATTATAGTTAACAATTTACGACTAATGCCTGCTAAGGCAACAAAATGGTGCTTACCTTCAGATCTCTTTTTGTCGTAATAAGCTCTAAACTCAGGTTCATTCGATATTGCAACTAAACTAGCAGTATGAATGGCATGTCTTAAATATGGAGAGCCTCTTTTAGAAGTTTTATCATTAGAAGATAGCTTATTACCAGATTGATTTTCCGAAGGGTCAGTACCAGCAAAAGCAATCAGTTTACTTGGTTTATCAAAGTTATTAATGTCTCCGATTTCTGCTAAAATAATAGGAGCAAGATTAACACCAACGCCAGGAACTGATAAAAGATGATTATCTAATTTATTGTAAAGTTCTTTGATTTCTTTGCTTACTGTATCAATCTGACTTTCCAAAAATATTATCTGATTGATAAGTTGCTTGATTTCAAAAGAACAAGCATCAGTAGTGAATTTAATGCCAAAAGATGACTTAGCAACTTCTTTGATATGGAGAGCAGTATCTTTATTAAATTTACCTTTAGAATGCTTTGATAGTAAATTAGCAAGTTTCGTAGTAGAAATCTTAATAATGTCATCAGGAGTTGGACAGTTAAGTAATAGTTTTTTTGAAGTAGTGCCAAAAGTATTGCAAAAAAGTTTTTTATATTCGGGAAATACTTTATCTAGTAAGCCAATGACTTGTACTTTTAAAGAAGAAACATTATCCACAATGTTAGATCTAAAGCGAGTTAATTGCTTTAAAGATAACAAATTTTCCTCTGGAAGTTTGGATTCTTTAGAGCCAAAAACTCTTAAGTAATCAGCAATGATAATAGAATCAACAGCATCGTTTTTCTGCTTTCTATTATTATATGCCCCACGATAAGATTTAATTTGGTAAGGATTATAAACTGAAACTTTAAAACCATTATCAGTTAAAGCAGAATATAAGCTTAACCAGTAATGACCAGTGGCTTCCATAGCAACTTCAACAATACTTAAATCTCCAAGTTTATCTTGAATAGTATTTAAAAGCTTATTAAAGCCTTCGTTACTATTGGTAAATTTAATCGCACGTATAACAACATCTCCAGTGTTGTTAATGAGCGAAGCAACATGATTTGTTTTAGCAATATCAATGCCCAAAAAATAATCCATAAAAACAACTCCAATTCTTGATATATAAGATAGAGACAGTGCCCTAAGTACCTTTACAAAGATATAACCTCGCAAATGAAAGGCAAAAGATAACAATCTAATCCTTATACAACTTATTAATATCCAATTTGTAAAGAAGAGGCTTTAGTCTTATTGAAGAACCTAATGTTCAAGGAGGACGATAAAACCACTCTATCTCTACAGACATTATAATATAGATTTTGAAATCTACAAAATAATGAGTTTATAGATATCTCTTAACAAAAATCTAAATTTAAAAATGTAGTTAAAAAATATCTTAACTACATTATACGAGGAGGATATTATTTTTGTCTAAAAAGATAGATTTATCTTTAGATAAAATTTGTGATGATTATTTTGAATATGTTAGTAGACGGCATAAATATCAAGGTTTTAATACGTTGGCTCGCAATTTTAAAAACCATATCTATCCGTTTCTTAATGATAATGTTAGAGATATAAGTAAAATTACTAAAAAGGATATATTATTATGGCAAGATATGATTATTTCTAAAAACTTTTCTAATAGTTTTAATAATGCATTGTATTGTAATTTTAGTAGTTTTATAAATTACTGCATTTCTTGTGATTATTTAGAATTTAATGTAGTTAAGGCTGTTGGAAATTTTAAAAAAAAGAACGAAGTACCAAAGTATGATTATTATACATATATAGAGTTCTGCCGATTTAGAAGAAAAATTAACAATTTTGTAATTAAGCAGTTTTTTAATTTTATGTTTTTCTATGGTACTAGGCCAAGTGAAGCAATGGCTCTTAGATTTTGTGATATTCATGGAAATTATATATCTATTTGTCATAGTCTACAACGTAGAGGTAAAAGAAAGCTGGATACCCCTAAAACTCAAAGCTCTATTAGAGAGCTGAAACTATCGGTAATATGCAGATTTAGATTTTATGTTTTAAAATGCTATTATATAAAACATTATGGATCTTGTCCGGATAGTTATTATGTTTTTGGAGGTAAAAAACCGCTTTCAACAACTACTGTAGATAGGTATAAAAAAAGTGCATGTCAAAACGCAAATATTCGTGAAATAACTCAACATCAATTTAGGCATTCATACGCAACTCGTATGATACATAATCATAAGCCTATAGAAGATGTCTCTAAAAGTTTAGGACATTCTAGAACTTCAATGACAGTTGATGTATATTTACACAGCAAAAAAAAGAGAATGCATAAAAGCATATCTCTTAGTAATTTGATTTTTTTTAAAGCGTTGGCTCGCAATTTCAAAAAAATCTTACAATCTATTATCACACTATTTTTAGCGTAATAAACAAAAAATGGGGCGAAATGTGGGGATCGAACCCACGCATACCGGAGCCACAATCCGGCG
>CALBBI010000042.1:0-8195 GCA_937926935.1 uncultured Bacillota bacterium | reverse complement strand
GCAAAGTTAACTGTATCTTTACTGGCTAAATCAGTAATAGTTTCAGCCATATATTTTGGAGTATCTTCTATGGCTTCGCTTGTTACACTTACTTTGGCATTAAATGTTTTATTCATGTATTCATTACCAGCTGACTCATCCATCCATAAGTATATAGAATAAGTCTTCTCTTCGTTACCTCGAATGATACCTTCTTTAACTATATAACTTTCTTTAACACTAGTACTACTCTCTCCTTTATTAAATGTGTTTAATAATACTGGGGTACTATTGGCTAAAGAACCATATTTCATGCTAAATTTAATTATACTAGAATCCATAGTTGAACTATTTAAAACATTTAATGATATCTTAGTTTTAGAATCTGCATTACATGTATTTTTGATAGTAAAAGTATAGGGAGTTTTCTTTAAACCTGAGGCATCACTTATAGGCATTGCATTTTTCAAATTTATATTAGATGATTCACTAAATTCAATACTAAAGCAAGAAGATTCAACTATATTTTGTTCTTGCTGAATTTCTACTTTTTTCCATAGTGAATAGCTTGTACCTATAGTTATACTTATTACAAGTAATAGTGATATAACTAATAACATGATTTTATAAGTTGTTTTCATACGCTATGCCTTTCTATTTATTTTATTGTAGTTTTAGTTGGTATGGACTTTCACTGGTACCTTCACCACTTGCTATTGAGATGTTAGACTTTAAATAAATGGTGGGACGAGCACCATAAGTACTGTTGACGAGACCAACGCCATTAACAAATCCGGTGTTTACAGAAAACACAGTGCGGGAGCCGGACGAGTTAGGCATTAATGTCCACTCATATGCTGCTTTAAATAAATAATCATTGCTCTTACAATCACTTACTTCTGATTCAATCCAATCATAGAGGTTTGTAGTCATACATGTTGCCCGATTAGTAGTTATCCCACCTGCTGTGGCATAGCAATAATCACTTGGGTACATTAAGCCTATCTTTCCTGTCCATGTTGTTGGTCTTCCACTATATACTTCAGTCCCTCTTTCAGCAATATAAAACGTACTAACTATGTTTTCTGCATCCCTTAGACCTCCCAAATTCCATACTACGCTCTCTATTGCATTTCTTGTCGCATCATTTTTTAAAGCACCAGTGTCATAGGTTCCATTATAATAATCGTCATTTAACGTTGTTTGCAAACTTGCTGCGGACCAATCATTTAAACGATATATGTCCCAAGCAATACTGCCTAATGGACTATCTCTAATAATTTTTATCAGATTTTCTTTGGTTCCGTCTTCTTTTGTCATATTATTGAACAAACCAATGATACGCCACTTTTCACATGTATCGTCTGTTTGATTTGTATAATCACTACAGTTAAAATAAACATAATTATTTGGGTCTTTACCTATATATCTTATATTATTATCTGGGTCGTCTGTCGCAAAATTGGTAGAATCTGTTGCAGCTAGAGTTGCAATTTTATCTGTAAGTTTAACTGTCTTAATAAAATAAATACTACATTTAACTTTTTGAGTAGCATTCCTTATATTAATACCCCACTCTTCATTATTCCAAGTACCTGTAGCTCCATTATCACATACTATCTTATCAACAACATAACCATCATCTTTACCCGGTATTGCAGTTTGATACTCACCTTCAATATAACTAGCAATATATTCATCAGGAGTTTTGCTAGTACTAGGTTTATCTTCTAACTTAAAACTTAAAAATAAAATACTAGTAAATAAAAGAACTAGTCCTAAAATAAAAGAATACTTATATATATTACGCATGTAATATCCCACCTAATCTATTAATATTATGAACAAATAAATAATATTTAATCACTTGTTATGCATGGCAATTGCCATACACTATCATTAACATAATAACTTTATCGTACAACAAGTGTGTTGATAATTAACTAAATGGATATATAAAAAAGTCTATTCCCACTAAACCTTAACAAGTTAAAAATAAATAATAAATCAAAGAAAAAGAATGACATTACATCACTCCTTTACAAAGTCTTAATAATTAATTAAAGTTACCGTTATTAGTGTTATAATTTGTAGCACGTGTTTGAGCATCATTTACTGTAGTAGAGCATGCTGAATTAGTTACAGTACTTCCACCATACACACCACCAGCACCAGTAGTAAGATATTTATTACCGCCAAGGTTAGTTAATGATACACCATTAATAACGTATTCTTTGTTAGTCATAGATACAATATACTTAGCTGTACTTGTATTAGTTGAAGTTGGAATATAAGCTTCAACAATTCCTGTATAATCACTAGCGTTAGCTTTTTCTATAAATCCACCACTAATTAATTCAGGAATAGTCATACAGAAATAAGTATAAGAACTACCAGACACAGTAAGACCTGTTATAGTTTTACCAACATTGTTTTTACCAGCAATTAAACTAGATGTATAAGCTGTTTGAGCGGCTTTAGCAAAAGACTCACCTTCAGTAACAAATGCACCAACTTTAGCTCTTTCCATTAAACTTGTAACAGCAGGCATAGCAACCATAATTAAGATAGCTAAGATAACAATTACTGCTAATAATTCAATTAATGTAAAACCCTTATTATTTACTTTTCTCATTTTTTCTACTCTCCTTATATTAACAATTATATAATATCTTTAAGCTATTAGTCAATACACCTTTTGAAGATTTTACTACTTTATGGCACTTAGTAAACTACTTATTAGATCAATATTATCGATAGCTTTACTTATCTTATCGCTAGTACGAAGTTCATACTTATCTTTTAGATAGTTTTGATAGTCATTAAAACTATCGGGGTTACGGGAGAGATTCTTTATCCACCAAGAGTTATCTTTTAAATACTCATAATAACCCTTAGTATTTTTTATTTTATATTGTAAGTTTATTTCCATACTTAGTCTCCAAAGAATTTATTTAAAGGCCTTGGACTAGTTGGTCCTTTAGGTAAGTTGTTTAAGTTAGAAGCTCCTTTACTAGTTAGTTCTTCAATAAAACCTAGAGCTTTTTGAGCAGATTTAATATGTTCTTGTATTTGGTTTAAATCAATATTTTTCATGACGTCTTTAAAGTCAAAGTTACTGGTACTTTGGGTCGCATTGGTACTCTTAGTCTCTTCAAAATAAGGTTCCCAAGCCTTATCATCATCTCCATATATATCATAGATTTCATATAGATTTTGCCAAGTTTTATTATTATTTTTAATATACCTAGTAAGACTTGGATGTTTACGTACAAACTCTTTAAATGCTTCTTTTTTATCCATTAAAAATCACCTACTATATTTTATGATAGTAAGTGATTTTGTATTAAAATTTAAATTCGTCGAAGAATTCATCTAATGATGATTGTTCTAGTTTAACTACGGGGATATCTTCTTTAGGAGTTTCTTCTGTCTTTGTTGATTCTTCCTTAACTACATTATTATCTTCTTTTTTCTTATCTAAGTAAGATAGTTTAATAAATGGTAAGAAAGCATCATCAATATTATATTTAGAAATATTAGACCCTGTTGATTTCATATCCATGATAGGTATTTCACTATTTTTAAGAGTTTTAATCTCGCTATCAGCTTTGATACATACTTCATCTCTTGCTGTAGTAAGTAGACATTTAGTAATTTGGTAGTCGAAAGACTTAACTTTCTTAATTAGACTACTACCCTTTTTCGCACGGTTATGGGTTTCTAACTCGGAAATTTTAATACGTTTAGCTGTTTTATTATTAGTAATTAAAGTTAGATATTCATGAGTACTGTCAATTGAGTAGCCTCCTACTAAGGTATCTTCTTTTAGGGCAATGCCTTTAACACCAGATGCTCTTGGACCAACAGTTGGAATCTCACTAGAATCAATATTTACATAGTAACCATTAGCACTAACCATTAAAGTACGAGATGTGGTACGTTCAACACTTACTACGGAGTCTCCTTCTTTAAGTTTGAAAGCACTCATAGCTTTAGTATATCTTGAAACAACATAGTCTTTAAATACTGAACGTTTTACTAAGCCATTTTTAGTAAATGTGGTTATTTCTTGGTTAGGGTTATCTAAGACAAAGGATGCCACGATATGTTCTTCTTCGCTTAAGCCACCAACTAAGTTATTAATATGTTTACCTAGTTCTTTCCATTTAGCTTCAAAGATACTGTGTACTGGAGCATAGATATATTGACCTAGATTAGTAAATATTAAGATAGTATCTAGAGTTGATACTTCAAATAAATTAGTTACGTAATCACCGGGTTTAAGGGTTGTACTATCACCATTACTTGAGTTATAACTCTTTAGAGATACACGTTTGATATAACCTTCATTAGTAATACATACTAAGACATTCTCTTTAGTAATTAGGTCGGTTGTATCAATCTTTATTTCTTCTACTTGATCTATAATTTGGGTTTTTCTTGGTACAGCGTATTCTTGTTTTATCTTACGTAGTTCATATTTCATAACTTCTTTAAGCTTTTCTTCATTAGAAAGAATAAGTTCTAAGGCTTCAATATATTTATGAAGATTATCTCTTTCTTCTTCTAAGGCTAAAACATCAGTGTTAGTTAGTTTATATAATTGTAAGACAACGATGGCTTCAGCTTGTTCTTCATTAAAACCAAATTCATTGATAATATTTATTTTAGCATCAGCTTTATTTTTAGATGCTCGGATAACTTTGATTACTTGGTCTAGGATATCCATCATTTTTAAGAAACCATCAACAATATTAAGACGTTTTTTATAGGCTTCTAAATCGAATCTACTACGTTTGATAATAGTTTCTCTTTGATGTTCTATATAAGCATCTAGTAGAGGGATAATTCCTAGAGTCATTGGACGACGATTTACGATAGCAACCATGTTATAGTTATAAGATATTTGTAAGTCAGTATTTTTTAGTAAGTAGTTAATGATAATATCTTTGTTAGCACCACTTTTTAGGTCAATAACAATTCTAACACCATCTCTATCAGTTTCATCCCTAACCTCAGCAATACCATCTAATTTTTTATCTATTCTAATAGAATCTATTTTAGCAACCATCATGGCTTTATTTACTTCAAAAGGTATTTCGGTAATAACGATTTGTTCTTTACCTTTGTTTTTTTCAAAAGTATATTTAGAACGAACAATTACTTTACCGCGGCCATTAGTGAAGGCATCAATGATACCTGATTTGCCCATGCAAATACCGCCAGTTGGGAAATCTGGTCCTTTAACGATATCTAATATTGTTTCTAAACGGCAGTTTGGGGATTCGATTCTTTTGATTGTGGCATCGATTATTTCCCCTAAGTTATGAGGAGGGATATTGGTTGCATATCCGGCACTGATACCGTTAGTACCATTTACTAGTAAGTTAGGGAACTTAGCAGGTAATACTGTTGGTTCAAGGAATCTATCATCAAAGTTAGGAGCCCAGGCAACAGTGTTTTTATCTAAGTCTTTTAGTAGTTCACCAGCTATTTTAGATAGTCTAGCCTCGGTATAACGGTAGGCGGCAGCGCCATCACCATCCATGGAACCATTATTACCATGCATATCAATTAAGATATTATTTTGTTTCCACCACTGGGACATACGAACCATAGCATCATATACAGAAGAGTCGCCATGGGGATGCCATTTACCTAAAACATCCCCTACCGTAGCGGCACATTTGATGTAACCTTTATCATAAGTATTATTATTTTTATACATGTCAAAAAGAATTCTTCGTTGAACGGGTTTTAGACCATCTCTAACATCAGGGATAGCACGGTCTTGAATAATTTCTTTAGCATAAGCGCCAAAACGAAGACCCATAATTTCTTCTAAGGCATAATCTTGTATTCTTTTTACAACTTCATTTTCCATTATTTACCTACCCTCTATAATCATCTTCTAGGGTGAATTCAACGTTTTCGTCTATCCACTCTTTTCTTGGTTCGACTTTATCACCCATTAATACTTCTACTCGTTTTTGAGCTAAGGCGGCATCTGTGATGTTAACTCTAATTAGAGTTCTAGAATCAGGGTTCATAGTTGTTTCCCATAGTTGGTCAGCATTCATTTCACCTAAACCTTTATATCTTTGAATAGAATATTTTCCGGTATGATTGTTTTTTATTTCATTTAATTCATCATCGGTATAAGCATAATAATGTTTTTTACCATAATCTAATTTATATAGTGGTGGCAAGGCGATAAATAGTTTTCCTTGTTCTATTAGTCCACGCATATAATGATAGAAGAAGGTTAAAAGTAATATTTGGATATGGGCACCATCGACATCGGCATCGGTCATGATGATTACTTTGTCGTAGTTTGATTCACTAGCATCAAAGTTTTGGCCAACACCAGCACCAATTGTATGAATTAAAGTATTTATTTCTTCATTTTTATATATATCTTCCATTGAAGCTTTAGCAGTATTTAAAACTTTACCTCTAAGTGGTAAGATGGCTTGGAATTTACGGTCGCGACCGCCCTTAGCTGAACCACCGGCTGAATCTCCTTCGACTAGGAATAATTCGTTGATTTTAGGGTTCTTACTTTGAGCAGGGGCAAGTTTACCGGATAAGTTTTTTTCGATTTTGTTCTTATTTTTACCATTTCTAGCTTCTTCACGGGCTTTTCTAGCAGCTTCACGAGCTAGTTTACTCTTTTGGGCTTTTTCAATGATTGATATGGCGATTTCTTTGTTTTCTTCTAAGAAGAATTGAAGATTATCGTAGACAACGTTTTCGGTAGCAGTTCTAGCCTCAGGAGTACCTAGTTTACCTTTAGTTTGACCTTCAAATTGTAATAATTCTTCTGGTACTTTAAGGTTAATTACAGCAGATAGTCCTTCTCTAACGTCAGAGCCATCAAAAACACTATCTTTACCTTTAACTAAGTTATTTTGTTTAGCATAATCGTTAAATACTTTGGTTATTCCGGTTTTAAAACCAACTTCATGAGTGCCACCATCACTAGTTTTAACGTTATTAACAAATGATAAGATTTCTTCAGAGTAAGAGTTAGTATATTGCATAGCAATTTCGACTTCAATACCTTGTTTAGTACCGCTAAAGTTAATGACTTTATGTAATGGTGTTTTATTTTCGTTCATGTAGTCAATAAAAGATACTAAGCCATTTTCATAATGATATTTAACATTTTTATTATCAATTTCATCTATAACTTCAATAGTTAGACCACTAAGTAAGAAAGCTGATTCTTGCATACGTTCAGCAATGGTCGTAAAAGAAAATTGGGTTGATTTAAAGATTTCTTGGTCGGGTAAGAATGTTACAGTGGTTCCAGTTTTATTGGTCTTACCGATAGTATGGAGTTTTTCTTTAACATGGCCACCATTTTCAAAGGTTATGTTAGAAATTAAACCATCACGATAGATTGTTACATCCATTCTTTTGGATAAGGCATTTACAACACTTGCTCCTACACCATGGAGTCCTCCGGATACTTTGTATCCAGCTTCAGTAAATTTACCACCAGCGTGTAAGATTGTATAAATTACTTCGGGAGTTGATTTTCCGGATTCATGCATACCAATTGGAACACCACGTCCCTCATCACTTACTGTTACGGAGCCATCTTTATTTAAAGATATTTTAATGTAATTACCATAACCATTGATTACTTCATCGATACCATTATCAACAATTTCCCATACTAAATGATGAAGACCTCTTTTATCAGTGGAACCGATATACATACCGGGTCTTTTTCTTACGGCTTCTAAGCCTTCTAATATTTTGATGCTTGATTCATCATACTTTACCATAAACTCATTCCTTTCGTTGTTTATTTTTATAGTAATGCTTGTTTATCTTAGTTCATCACACTAAATAAGGATAACATAGAATTTTAGTTTTTTAAAGACTTTTAACACAAATTTGACATGATAAAATATGTAATTTCTTACATATTTCGGTTGTTTGTTTATATATTGTAAATTGTATTTTAGATAGTTTTGACATGAGTATATTATATAAGTATAATAGGTTTTAATTAATGAAAGGAATGTTTTATGAAAAAGAAAGATTTGTTAAAGTTAAAATCGTTAATTATGGCAGGCGTTATGGCGACTTCACTAAGTGCATGTTCTAAGGATAATAGTGATTCTGAATCTGTTGAAAAAGAAGTTAAAAGTAATTACAGCATTGTAGTTATGGAAAATAATAAAGCCATAATTTATGAT
>CALBBI010000041.1:0-3107 GCA_937926935.1 uncultured Bacillota bacterium | reverse complement strand
TTTATCATAAGATATCCTAAGAATAAAGAGACCGAAACTGGCTACAAGTATGAGCCTTGGCACCTAAGATACGTCGGCCAAACCCTTGCCACCAAACTATACAACAATGGCACCTGGCAAACCCTCGAAGACTACTACGGCCTAGAAAGTACCTACCAAAACTAAATAACCAACAAATTTTCTAAAACGTCTATAAATCAGATGTAAACAACAACCACACTTACTTTGACTATCAACCCTAAATCAACTATAATTTAATTATAAAAGGAGAGATTAAAATGAAAGAAGATTTAAAAAATATTATATTAATGGGCTTAGGAGCTATGTCTCTAACTAATGATAAAGCTCATGAACTAAAAGACGAATTATTAAAAAGAGGGAAGGACGCTTACGAAAAAGGCCGTGTTGCTAACGAAGAACTAAAACATAACATCGAAGATAAAATTAAAGAAAATGTAACCGTTGTTTATCAAACAAACGACCTAACCAACGAAGAATTAGCGGCTAAAATTAAAAATATGAGTGATGAAGATAAAAAAGAAATCTTAAATTTATTAAAAGATAAAAAGGAAAACAATGGAAGCCAAAAGACTGAATGATATTATAGCTACAATTAATAAATATCATTTAGTAAAAGACCCTAGTCCTAAAAACTTACGTGAAGCCTTAGAAGAACTTGGGCCAACATATATTAAAATTGGCCAGATAATGTCTTCTAGACCTGACTTAATGCCTAAAGAATACTGTGAAGAATTTAAAAAACTCCGTAGCGATGTTAAACCAATCAGTTATGACGAAGTAATTAAAATCTTAGATAAAGAGTATCACAATCATACCTGGGACTACTTCAAAGAAATATCCAAAACCCCAATCGGCTCAGCCTCTATTGCTCAAACCCATAAAGCTATCCTTAAAACCGGTGAAGAAGTCGTAATCAAAATTGAACGTGAAAACATTTATGATATCATGACTCAAGATATTAAAGTCTTAAAAAGTGCTGTTCACTTATTTAAGTTAGATAAAATATTTTCTAACGTTCTAGATATCGATGCCTTCTTAGATGAAATGTATAACACTGCCTTAGAAGAAATGAACTTCATGTTAGAAGCTAGTCATATGAAAGAATTTGCTAGTAATCAAAAGGACATAAAGTACATTAAACCTATCAAAGTCTATGACGAATTCTGTACTAAAGAAGCTCTAGTTATGGAATATATTGGTGGTTTTAACATCAATGATTTACCAGCATTAAAAGCTAATGGCTACGATATCAACGAAATATCTTCTAAGTTAGCTAATAACTATATCAAACAAGCTCTAGACGATGGTTTCTTTCATGCTGACCCTCATTCGGCTAATATTAAAATATATGGTGGTAAGATCACTTTCTTAGATTTTGGTATGATGGGACGCCTAAGTGGTCGCAACCGAAACCTTCTAATTTCTTGCATCAATGCCATCTTAAATGATAACTATAGTGAGGTTGCCCATATTCTAAGTGTCTTAAATACTAACAACAAACCTGTTGACTACATGCGCCTTAAAGCTGATATCAAACAAGTATTAGATAAAAACAAAACCACCGAGTTAAAAGATATTAACATCAAAAGTTTTGCTATGGATATGTTTACCATGTTAAACGAAGAAAAAATAATTTTACCTCGTGATATTTCCATGCTTTTGCGTGGTATCGTAGTAATTGCCGGTCTCTTAGAAGAAATATCTCCCGAAATAAGTCTTATGGAAGTTTTAAAAAACTACTTTCGCCCTGAAGACTTAATTACAACTGACAATGTTAAAAAATATGCCACTTCCTTAGTAAAAAGCAGTGCTGACTTAATGCTAATTCCTAAAGAACTACTCCAAACTCTAAAAGGTATCAACACTGGTGAATTACGTTTCAATATGGAAATGACTGACTCCAACGGTCAGATTTCTAAAATCGAAGAACTATTTCACTTAGGTATCATAACCACATTAGATGTTGCCTTTATTCTTGGTATAAGTCTCATGACTCTAAGTAATAAAACTCACGAATTTTTATTCACTTTCTATATCCTAGGAGCTGTTATTTGTACTATATGGCTATTCTATAAAATGATTTTATCTAAATTAAGGAGAAAATAATGAAGAAAAAACTACTCTTATCTAATTGCGATAATCTTAATCTAGAAGTTGTAATCATGGAACCTAAAGAAGAAGCTAAAGCTATTATTCAATTTTCACATGGTATGGCTGAACATAAAGAAAGATATTATCCTTTCATGAAGTACTTAGTATCTCATGGATATATTTGTGCTATTCACGATCATCGTGGCCATGGTACCAGTATTAAAGAACTAACAGATTTAGGTTATTTCTATACTAAAGACTATAACTATATTGTTAATGACTTACATCAAGTAACCCAGTATTTAAAAGAAACTTATCCTGATAAAGACATTTATTTATTTAGTCATAGTATGGGTACTTTAGTTTCTAGAATATATCTAAAAAAGTATGATATAGATATCAAAAAGTTAGTATTAAGTGGTCCACCAACATATAATAAACATGCCCATGCGGCTCTTATACTAGCTAACGTTTCTAACATCTTTAAAGGTGGTAATTATCGTAGTGAATTTTTAAACAAATTAACTTTCGGTACTTACAATAAGGACTATGAAAAAGAAAATTCTTGGTTAAGCACCAATGAAACCGAAGTCGAAAAATATAATACAAGCCAATACTGTGGGTATACTTTCACCAATAATGGTTTTATAAATCTCTATAAATTAATGCTCCAAGCTTTCAAAAAAAATTACCAAGTAAATAACCCAAATTTAAAGATATTTTTAATTGCTGGTAGCGACGATCCCGTTATTCAAAGTAAAGAAAAGTTTAACGAACTAAAAGAATTTCTATCTAAAATAGGTTATTCCAATATTAAAAGTAAATTATACGAAAATATGCGTCATGAAATACTTAATGAAACCAACAATGAACTTGTTTATGAAGATGTCTTAAACTTTTTCGATAATTAATATTTACAAGCTAGCTATATTTATGATATAGTTTTGCTATGCCGAATTAGTATAGTGGTAGAACAAATCCATGGTAAGGATTAG
>CALBBI010000040.1:0-2591 GCA_937926935.1 uncultured Bacillota bacterium | reverse complement strand
TATATACAGGTATTATAATACTTACTTTTATTTTTTCCATGTTTTCATTATATAGCTATCTTTATTTTCTTTCAAGAAAAAAGATTAGAGGTTTGTTTCTAATCTTATTGAATATTTAACTGATATGGATTCGAACTTGAACCATCACCATCTAATACTGAAATATTAGACTTTAAATACAAGGTGGTCGGATCCCAATTTCATACCGAGGACTAAAATCTGTACACGCCCACCCACTACAATAATCTATAGTTCCTTCCTTAGAAATACGCCAAGGAGACCCATAAGAATTTGAATTTGTTAATAACCAATATACATCATCATACTCTCCAAGTGTACCCTTATAATTAAAAAGATAATCATTATTATAGCAATCACTAAAATAACTCCAATAGCCATCATCAATACCATGATAACCTAAATTCTTACTAAGGCAAGTTAATCTATCGGTTGTTGTGCCACCTGAAGTTGCGTAACCATAATCGCTTGGATACATCAAGCCTATTTTTCCGGTCCATGTTGTTGGTAATTCTTTATATGTTGAACTACCACGTTCTTCACTATATACTTCTTTCGGAGTAGTAGAATTTGAACTCCCCAAATTCCATGTTACACTTTCTATGGCATTCCTAGTTAATGAATTTTGTAAGCCGATACTTGTAAAGTCAACTGAAGTACAATCAAAATCAGTATCCTTTTTAACTAAAGCAGGTTTACATCCAAATATTCCATTATAGTAAGAGCCCATATTTTGATATATCTGGTAGCCATTACTATCTATAACGACATTATCAGATAGTGTATATCCACTTTTTAAATAATCTGTTGGATTTAACATCATCATTAATTGACTATCTGTCCAATCATTTGAACCCCAAGTAGAAGCCGTTGAAGTTCCTACACCTTGTTTGGAATCCCACATAAATTTTCCTAAACTTTCATTTCTAACAATTTTAGCCAATGTTTCTTTTTCACTATTAGAAGTTGTGATATTTTTAAAAGAACCAATAATTCTCCACTTTTCACAAGTTTCATCATTTTGATTTGAATAATCTTTGCAATTAAAATATACATAATTGTTTGGATCTGCTCCAATATATCTTGTATTATTATCCGGATCATCTGTTGCTAAATTAACATTGTCAGTCTGTGCTAAATTTTCTACTACTGCAGTTAGTTTAGGATATTCATAGTCTTTAACTTCATTTATTTGCAATTTTGTGCTAAATTTTCTGCCTTGATTATCATCCTGAACTTCATCTTTATTCAAAAATGTTATTTTTAAAGTGTAATTATGAGTTGTATTTGGCTCAATAGAAACACTGCTAACTATAGCTGATGAAGCATCAGGAACTTGAGTTTGTGCCACACTCTTACCACCATCGGTACTAGTTAACGTATATACTAAATCAGTATTATCTACAAACTTATTAATTAATTCACTAAAGTAGATAGTGTAATTAGTAGATACATTTCCAGTATTTTTTACAGTAAATGTTTTAGTAACTGAATCACCTGGTACGGCGTTATCTAAAGTTATTTCATCACCGTCTTTGTACTCTAAAGACATAACCCCGTTTGTAATAACTACATTATTAGTATCCTTATTACCTGATACAGTTGCAGTAAAATAAGCATAAGATGTTGCTACTACAATACTTACTAACATCAAAAACCCAACAATTGATAAAATTAATATTTTCTTATCTTTCATAAACTCTTCCTCGCTTTCATTATTATATTGACAGAATAAATAATTCTATAATAAGCATGGCAAATTACCATACACTATCATTAACATGATACTTGTTAAATATAACAAAAGTGTTAATAATTAACTGAATGGATATAAAAAGGTCTATTCGCAATAAACCTTAACAAGTTAAAAATTAAAAAAGAACTCTTAAAATAAGAATTTCTAATTAGAAGTATTAAACTTAGTAGCCTCATTAATTACTGAAACTTTAGCATTAAACACTTTACTCATTTCCGTAGATTTTATTGTTTTTTCACTTAACTTCACACCAAATTTTATTGATTTTTAAAATTAAGCATTAGTTTTTAGTCACCTTTACTTCACACTAGATTTTATTGAACCAATTTAATAATTTACACACCATATTTACAAGGTCTATAGCTTTCATACAAGGTCCCTGTGGTCGGCTACAGCCGACACAACCTCTTCTTTTCTCACTCTATAGCCTCTTCATACATCTATCATGTACCTAATTAAACATTCTCTATATCATCATATATAGTCTTTCCTGTTGATAAGTCAAGTGGCGACGCTGGCCTCACACTAACGAGGCAGCGTCGCTTAGGCGACTACCCTACTTTTAGTTGAAACGGAGATTCAGCTGTCCC
This sequence comes from uncultured Bacillota bacterium, assembly GCA_937926935.1. Classification (GTDB taxonomy): domain Bacteria; phylum Bacillota_I; class Bacilli_A; order RF39; family UBA660; genus CAG-605. The sequence continues at coordinate 227 of CALBBI010000040.1, read as the reverse complement.
TATTCCTACATCTGTTATAGAGATATTAGATTTCAGAAAAACGGCCGGACGAGCAGAAAAGTCGCCAGTGTCCACGTTGTAGTAGCCGACATCCCCGTACGTGCGCACGCTAAACGCATTGTAGGAGTGAGACGAATCAGGAGCTAAAGTCCACTGATTGTAACTATCGCTGAATAAATAATCATTATTTTTGCAATCACTTAGACCATCCCAGTTATATAATTCTT
>CALBBI010000039.1:0-17371 GCA_937926935.1 uncultured Bacillota bacterium | reverse complement strand
GAGAGGCATTGCCAACAAGGCTGGTATCAGGCATATCAATATTTAAGTTAGTATTGGTTGTTTCATGATTTTCTTGCCATACAATAATGGGTGCGGTTTTATTAAAATCAGGGGTTTCTTTAGCAGTTATCTTACTAATAGCGTTATCTGTAGTTTTAACTTGGTATTCATTAACTAAGATAGCATCATGGAGTGTTGATACATAGTCAGTTGGTTTATAACTACTTGGTTCAGCTGTAACAATAACTTTAGATAATAACGATTTATTCATCGCATCATCAACTAATGGAGTATCTTCGTCCATCCAAATACGAAGAGTATAATCTACACTATCACCATTAGATAGAGAACCTTGAGCTAATGTTCTTGATTCTACTGAAGTACTTAAGTACGTAGTATCATTCTTAGGGACATTAGCAAGATTTTGGGTAGCTTCATTATTAACCATAACTTTGACATATTTAGAGTTTAAGGCGGTGCCTTCTAACATTTCTAAATTAACTTTATATGATAAGAATAAGTCACAAGTATTGGTTATAGTAAAACTATAAGGAGTTAATTTCTTACCTTCACTATCTAAGATAGGAAATTGTTTTTCTAACTTAATGGCATTCTTTTCGTTAGTTAAAGACATATTAATGCAACTTGAGGTAACAACATTTTGTTTAGTTTGGCTTGCGGTTATAATGTAATAAGCGTAGCTTGCTCCTATTATGATACTAATTACTAATAAAATTAATAATACAATTAAGATTATTTTGGATGATTTAGAGAAATTATATTTGATTTTTGGTTCATTCATCTTACTTCCTACTTCCTAGTTTATATCTTTAATTTTATCATTATAAAATAAAAAATACATGACTTAAAAAGTCATGTAAGGGGGGGCTATTTCATTTTTAGTTTGATAAATTTTTGGTATTCGCCATGGAAGAAGGTTAGAAATTTATTAACCTCGTCTAATGTGGTGATACTTGAAAGACTTATTCTAATGGTTGTTGTGGCACGGGCTTTATCATTATAGATGGCCATAACGGATGTGGATAAGTCACCACTGGAACAAGCGGTGTTAGTACTGATATATACTTCGTGTTCTTCCATGGCATGGACGAAGCTTTCAGGTTTAATGTTCATAAGACTGATATTTAAAATATGAGGAATAGAATACTTAGTTTGATTGATTTTAATATCCTTATAATGTGAAATATCATTAACTATCTTATCATTTAGACGTTTAACAAAGGCTTCTTTGCGGTCTAAGTCGTTTAGGGCTAGGCGCATGGCCTTAGATAGAGCCACAATTAAAGGAAGTGGTGGTGTTCCTGGGCGAAGATTATTGTATCTTGTACTACCATGGATAATAGGAATTAGAGAGACTTTGCTATTTTTATAAAGTAAGCCAATACCTTTAGGGCCGAATATTTTATGGCCACTCATAGATGCCATGTCGACATCAAATAGATTGATACTAACTTTGCCAAAGGCTTGTGTTAAATCACTATGGAATATCGTATTAGGATTTTCTTTCTTAATTATTTGTCTAATCGTTTTTAGGGGTTGTCTTACACCGTTTTCACTATTTACACCACAGATACTTACTAAAATAGTTTCAGGTCTTATTTTCTTTTTTAAATCTTCAAAATCAATTAAACCGTCAGTATCGTTATTAACATAGCTAACTTGGAAACCAAGAGTTTCTAGGTAGTTACAAATAGCGTAGATAGAGGGATGTTCTAACTTGGAAACAATTAAGTGGTTACCTCTATTTTTATATTGTAACATGGCACCAATTAAGGCCATATTATTAGATTCAGTAGCGCCACTTGTATATATGACTTCACTTTCTTTAATATTAAGAAGCTCCGCTATTTGTTTAGTGGCACTATTTAAAAGAGCTTTGGATTTAACACCTAAGCTATGGATGGAATTGGCATTACCAATATAATCACGGGTTGCTTTGTTGTATGACTCTAAAACATCGTAACTAACTGGGGTTGTGGCTGAATAATCTAAATATATCATATAATCTCCTTTTATTTTTCAAATGTACTTAATAAATCATGGTAAAAGTCAGGTTCAATGGTACTAATGGCATTAATGGAATTTTCTAAAGAAGCTTTGAAGTTACCCTTTTCAAATAGCATTTCGGCTCTAGTTAGGCCAGCATCGACTTTGGAACTGGTTGTACGGTATCTATTACCATAGACAACACTCATTTCAGCAAGATAGCAAGTTTTAACAATTTCTTTTGAGGTATTATAAAGTTTTAGAACGAGGTCGCGAGCTGTATCTACTCTGATATTTAGGGTTTTAATAGATATGGGTTGACGTTCTAACTCTTTAATCATTTCTTTAATAGCGTTAGTGGCTTCGGCAAGTTCGACATAGTATTTTTTAGGAACCACTGGTAGTTTATAACTATTGATTTTACTTTTAGCTTTAATTAAGATTTCTTTTATTTCGTCTAATTGTTCACGGGCACGGACTTCGTCTTCTTTTAGGCTGCCTAGGTTCTTTAGGGCATAGTCAAGTTTTTCTTCGACTTTAGATAGTCTTACGTTTAACTCTTCCATTTCTTTAGCAAGACGCGAGTACGCGAATGATTTAGTACGGTGAGCAGTTATTATCTCGTCATAGTCATGTTTAATACCTTTTAAGTCTTCTTTTAAGACATCTAGTATTTTAAAATCTTCGTCTTTTAAGTCATAACTATATTTAAAGTCTTTGGTTTTTCTTATTAAATCATTATTTATACGTTCAAACTTATTAGTTTTAACTAAGATAGTACGAATGTAGTCTTCAAATATTTTACGAGCTATCTTTTCTTTATCAAAATCATGATATAATCCGTCAAAATAATCCATAATAGTTTTAAGCTCAACGGTAGAGTCTTCGATATTTAAAACGTTTAGACGTTCCATGATATCAGTTATTTTTTTATTAGCTTCTTCACAGTTATATTCTATATTTAAATAATCTAAGTTATAGCCTTGTTTTCTTAGTTTTTCAGCTTCGATATAAACATCTTTCATACGTTTAGGAATAAGTTTAGTACTCATTAAAATGATAGAAGGTGCTTCTTCGATAACGAGGTCAAGATTTCCTACGATGGTGTCTAGGGCTTTAATTATTTTATCAACACTTTGGTAATCATTATTTTCTATATGAACTTCGAAAGCACTGAATAGTTTGTCGGTATTTTCAAATTGAAGTTCTACAGGAGCCATGATAGCTTGATATTCATTTTTGTTATTATTGTATTTAGTAATGATACTACGATATTTGGCTTTTAACTTAGTGATTATTTCTCTATTTTTATCTTCACTTAAAGTTATGTCTTTGACTTCTTTTAGTAAGTAATTACTTTGAGTTTTAACATAGTAGATATCGAGTTCAGTCTTAGCTAGTTTAGCTTTTAAGTCATGATACTTTTTATGGTCAAATAAGTCTTGAATTTCGATTAAGGAATCAGTTATCTTAGGAATTTCTTCTTCTTTAATCTTTTTAAAACGTTTTTGCCAATCGTCATACATTTCTTTCATGGTATCGTTATTAATTAGATTTTCGACTTTGTTAAGTTCGGTTAAAATACCAGCAGAAATGATTAAGTTTTTTTCTCTTTCTAAGTTATTTATGGAATTAAGATACTTAGTACGGTCTTTTTTATTTATTATATTTAACACTACAATGATAATGATTATTGATACAATATAGTATGTAATTCCAATTAAAATAAAGGTCGTACTACTCATATTTTCACTCCTAGTCTAAAAATATTTTATCACAATTTGTAAAGAAAGGATATATAAATTTTTAATATTTGGGTATCATAATAGTAGCTATGTAAAGATTATTGATATAATGGATAAATTACACAATTTTATTATTCTATATGTTAATATATTTTACTGGTATTAATTTAAAGATATCAAATAATTATAATCATAGGTATAAATAAATTATTTATTTGGTCAATTATGTTAGGTGGTGTTAATATGGATGCAATGAAAAGAGTTGGCTTAAATACAAGATGGTACCGTTATCAAAAAGGTTTAACGCAAGAGAAGTTTTCAGAGATAACTAATTTTAAAATGGCTTATATCAGTGTTATTGAGAGTGGTAATGCGAACTTAACTTGTCGTAATATTGATGTTATAGCTAAATCTTTAGGTATTGATGTGGAGCTTTTATTTAGTGAGAAAACTGCAAATAAGGCCATAGATTTACCAATGAGAGTCTATATGTACAAAAAATAATCTGCAAGAGATTATTTTTTTAACTTTCTAGTTCCCCTATTAACTCGAATATGTCTTCTTCACTAAGAATTTTTCCTTTAAGGGTTTTGTTAATGGCTTTAACGATATCGCTGTTTTTTGCGATGTTGTTTTTAAGGCTTTCAAGTAAGGCGGCATGCTTACGGTCTTGTTCTTCGTTATGCTTTTTAGTTAGTTCTTCATACATGGTAAAGAATTTTACTTGATCTAGGAAGATATAAGTATTGGAAGGATCAAGAAAATAACCATCCGGAATTGATTTAATCACAGATGATGTGATGTAATTTTTAAAGATTAGATATGATTTATCGATACGGGAAGCCACGATATCATCAAACTTTTTATTAACCTTCTTTTCTTTATTTTTATTGTATTCGTGAACTAGTTGTGCACAAACCTTTTGAGCTTCGATGTCTAAGCTTTTTTTAATTTTTTCTTCTAACATTTTAATTTTTCTCCTTTAGTTAGTCATTGTTAAAATTAATCTTAACATGTGTTAATTAGAATTATATCTATAATTCTATCATTGGTCAACTACTTTGACACAAATTATGTCTTAAATAGCTTATTTTTGGTTCGAAATGCACTTTTTAGGCGAAAATACGATATTTTTAGTGAGAATTATTTGACAAAAGAGCATGAAGTATGGTAGATTAATAATGCAATTATTTGGCAGTTTCTATTTATTTTTAGGATGTGTTTATCCCGAGTTAGTGAATTAGTATCTAAGACTGCCTTAGAGAAAGTTCTAAGATAAACTCCCCCTAGAGGTATTAGAAAATCCTTTATTTGCAAATACAAAGAAAGGAGAATTATTATGGCAAGATATACTGGTGCAAGATACAAAAAATCTAGAAGACTTGGTTTCTCTACTTTAGAAAATGGTAAGGACTTAGCTAAAAGACCTTATGCTCCTGGTATTCATGGAACGGATAGAAGAAAGAAATTAAGTGAATATGGTGTTCAGTTACAAGAAAAACAAAAAGTTAGATTTATGTATGGTTTAAATGAAAAACAATTTAAGAAGACTTTTGAACGTGCTAGTAAAATGAAAGGTATTGCTGGTGAAAACTTACTTCGTTTACTTGAAAGTAGACTTGATAACCTTGTTTATCGTATGGGTATGGCAAGTACACGTCGTGCTGCTAGACAAGTTGTTAATCATGGACATATTATGGTAAATGGTGTTAAGGTTGATATTCCTTCATATACTTGCAAACCTGGAGATGTTATTAGTGTTAAAGAACAAAGTTTAAATCATGCTGCTATTAAAGCCGCTGTTGAAGCTACTTTAAACTATCCAGCTTTTGTAGAATTTGATAAGAATAAGTTAACTGGTACTTACCTTCGTTATCCTGATAGAAGCGAACTTAACCAAGAAGTTAACGAATCATTAATCGTTGAATACTATAATAGATAGTAACTTAGAACTTAGTAGAGATACTAAGTTTTTTTGTGGTTTAAAAAAGAAGCCCTACTCTTCAGGCTCCATAGTTAGAATGCTATAATTATCTAATTTAAGAGATTTTAAGATATCTCTAGCAATATCAATATTTAAGTTTTTAATTCTTTCAAAGTATTCATTATCAATGCCATTAAAGTGAATAATAAAGTCTTGAACCATGGTATTAACGTATTCGATGTCGTCAAAGCCATAGATGCCTTCGGCATAGTTACATTTAGCTCTTCTTGATAGTCTGGTTTTCGTGATACTTAGATTATTCATGGCATTAATTAGGATTTTTTCTAACTCATGAGGGTACTTAGTTTCACAGACTAGAGAGATTATTACGTAGTCACCAACGATGTATGATTCAGTACCTAGTTTAGTAATTAATTCTTTTTCTAAAAGATCTGCTCTTAGATCGCTAGTTGCCCCAAAGTTAGCATTAAGAAGTAATCTTAAGTACGTTAGAGTATCTAGGTCGCTATATTTTTTAAATCTTTTTTTAGGTATTTTATAAGATATTCTTATTTTAGGAATAGCAACATTGCCAGTGATATCTTGTTCTTTATTAACGACACTTTCTTCTTCTTTGGCATATATTTTGACGGGGTTTAAGTACTTAGGTATATTTTTCTTACGCATGACTTCTTTAACTAAGCTAGCTATTTCATAAGGGTTAAAGTTACCAGTTATGACTAAGAACATATTCTTTGGGTGATAGAAAGTGTTATAAACTAGTTTAATGTCGTCGGTGGTGATACTTTTAACATCTTCTTCGGTACCGGTTACTAGGAAGCGATGATTATCTTGGTGAAATAAGTTATTATTCATTTGATAGTATAGTTGTTGAGTTGGGCGATTGGCACCCATTTTGACTTCTTCAATGATTATGCCCTTCTCTTTGGAGGTTGCCTTGTCAGTGAAGTAAGGTGTATAGACGTAATCTAGTAAATGAGTGACATCTTCTTTTAAGTTCTCTGTACCATAAACCTCGTAGGATGTATATTCAAAGGTAGTAAAGGCATTGATTGATGCACCTAGTTTGTTGAAGTAATCATGAGCCGTAGTATCAGCTGACTCATTAAATTTAACATGTTCTAGGAAATGGGCAAGGCCATTGGGAACTGTGTATTCTTTATCTTTAACTTTGAATTTTGTATCAATGCTGCCATATTTAACCGAAAGTGTGGCATAGAAGTTACTAACCCGTTCGTTAACCCATAAATAGATAGGAAGACCGCATTCACATTCGTCGTAGTAAATAGTTTCGCCTAATTTTTTAAATTCAATTTTCTTCATTTTCGTTCCCCTTTAACATATAGATAGTGTTTAGTTTGATTTTTTTAGCTAACGTTATAATTTCTTCTTTGGTAATAGTTTGTAGTTCTTTAGCGCGTTCTTTTAGTAATGGTGTACCTAGTTTAGAATTAAAGACATAGTTATCTAGTAAACCACTTGGAGTATCTTGACTAGATTTAACACTAGATAGTAAGGCTTTTTTAGCGTAATCTATATCTTCTTCGGTGAATTCACCCTTAACCATTTCTTTTAAGGCTTTAGCAATTAGTTTACTACATTTATCTTTGTACTTACTTTGAGTTCCTACATAAATAAGGAAAAGGCCATCTAGTTTTTGATACATGCTGTAGGTACTATAACACATGCCATTTTCTTCACGTAAGTATTTATTTAACTTAGTTGTTAGGGAGCCATTACCAAAAATGTAGTTAAAGACATGGATAACGTAGTTGTACTCTCTTTCGGTAAAAGTATTGGTGTTGTAGATTTGAATTAGGGTTGATTGGGTATATGAACCTACCTCTATTTGTTCTTTTACTTTGCGTACTGGTTTGTTATCAACGAAATAATTAAGTTTATCAGTACTTAGATAACGATTACGATAGTATTTATTAATAAGCATGTTTACTTCTTCCATATCTAAATTACCGATTACATAAATATCACAGGTACAGGTTTTAAGAAATTCATTGTAGTACTCAGCAAGAGTTTCAGGATCTATTTCTTCTAAATCTTTTAAGTAACCAATAGAATTGATACTACTTGGACTATCTTTATCCATAGCTTTAAGACTTTCTTGGATAGCGTACCTAGTGGCGTTTTCTTTTAAGGAAGAGATACTGGCACGAATACGATTTTTTATGATATTAAAAGTTTTGATATCAAATTCGTTGTTAGTTATATTAGGGTTAAAAATCATTTCAAAAGGTAGTTCTAGTACGTCTTTAAGATAGTTTTTATCACAGTATTTAGGATCTAAAAACTCTAAGATAAAGTTAGAAAATAAGACATTTCCTACTTTAGTGGTTACGGAATAACAGCTAGCAGCGTATAAGTCTTCTAGTTTTTCCACCATGTTCTTACGTTTAGGGTATTTTTTACAAGTGTACCCTAGGTTTTCAACAAGAAAGTTATCTATTGTTACTTTAGATTTATCTAAGGGTTTAGAGAAAACAATTTCCATAAGGCAGCTTTTAAATTTATCGGTTTTAATGGTATATAGATTATAGTTTTCGTTTTTATATTTTTTGTATATCATAAAGTCCTCCTTTTATATTATGGTATAAATCTCATTAAATATGAAGAAAAAAGTCCAATAGTGAACTTTTTTTAGATTAATTTTCTTTTTGTTTAGTTATTACTGGCGAGAACCACTCTAAGATGTTTTCATGAATTAGGGTTAGTTTGTTACCATTTAGACGGTATAGGTCGCAAGTTTCCGTTTTGGCATCGTAATTAGTTGTAAGATAGATTAAGTCATCATTGATGTACATTAAGCTACTTACATTGTCAGCTACTTTGCTATTTCTGATACCGTTATATAGCATTAAGGTTCCCATATTATCTTGGTAGTTTTTGATGTAATAAATAAATTCTTGAGATTCAGATACTTGAATAAATTTACTATATACTTGTTCATTTATAATGTGGTATTTTCCGTTGTAGATATATTTTAGGGAGTTGTTGTCGGTTTCATTAGTTAGGTAAACTAGGCCGTTAGTATAGTCAGTAAATAAGGTATCAAGTTCAAGGTTGTCTTCGATTAAGCTTGCGGTTGCCGCTTTTTTATTAGTTATTTTACTATAATATAAAGCTTTATTTTCGGTATAGTAGATAGCGTCTTCTTCTCCATAATAAACGTTGATGTTGTTACTTAGATTTTCACTTATTAAGGAAGGTTTATTAGTATATTCCGTGTAGTAAAGACCATTTTTAGTACCATTATCAAGGGTAGTTTTAAATTCTTCAAACTCGGTATAGTTAGATAAATCTAGGGTTTTATCCCAAGTATTTTTGGTATAAACAATTTTTTTAGTATCGATATCATCATAGTAGACTCTGTTAATGCCACTAGCAAGAAGAGTCATAGTTTCTTTATTTTGATAGTATAAGTCATAACCATTGATTACGTAATTTTTAGCGTATTCACGCATTTTGTTACGTTCACTAACTAAGGCGGCTGCTTCTTTATTTTTTAAAAGTTCTTCTTTAGTTATAGTGCCGTTTTTTACGTCTTCTTCAGTATATGTTACGAATTTTTTATCACTATCAGCTAATGTGTCGGTTAAGTTGTTATAAATGTTGTAGCTATCTTTGTTTTTAATAGTATAGATAAATTTAGTAAAGTTGGTATTATAAGATAGCATTTCACTGATGTTAGTTAGAACTTTTTCGTTATTTGAGTCGGCAAAGGTATAAAGATAGTAATTATAAGTATTATCTTCGTTAGCAACAGAGTATAGCATAGCTTTTTCGTCTTTACTTAGCTTAATGTCTTTATAAGATTTAGAGATAATCTCAGTTGAACCAATGTTGTAGTTTTTTAAGACTAGGTTAGAATTTTTATCATAAATTACGTAGTTACCCACAATATCTAGACAGTCGGCAGTTTTATTATCGATAAGATAATCAGCATTGTTTTTACGATTATAAATATGAAGTTCATTACTTTTGGTAATGTAGTAAACAGTTTTATCGTCGCTACTAAAACCATATTTAGTGATATCTTCAGCAAGTTTCTTGCCTTCGCCACCACTGGTGGTATCTAGTAAGAATAAAGCATTGTTGTGGCTATAAAGTAAGTATCTAATATCTTTATTAGCATAGACAATGTTAGCATCAGTTATAGTTGTTATATCTTTTTTCCCCGAGCCGCTTTTAGTTATAACCATTAGTTTATTATTAGCGTCTCTAAATACTAGAGGGTAATCTGGGGTTATATTAGTTCTGAAAAGACTTCCTACTAAAAGTAAAATTATAGTTAAAGAGAAAATGCCAAAGACAATTAAGTATGTTTTATTCGATTTAACGATATGGTTAGTAGCAATTTCTTCTTCCGTTAGGGCTAAATTTTTTATTTCTTTCTTTTTTTTCATATAAGGTACCTCACTTCTTTATTATCTAAAATTAGTAATGTTTAGTCAAGTTATTTTCTATTTCTTGATATTCTCTTAACAAGAATTCGTCGGTCATGCCAGCTATGTAGTCAATTACCACTCTACTATTGGATGTGTTATTTTTATATTCTTCACACATATATTTATAGAAGTAGATGTAGAGATGGCTTTCTTGGTTTTGGGTTTTTAAGTCTTTTAAGTAGTAGTTAAAAATGGTACGAAACATGTGGTCCCATGTTGCTAGTTGTTCTTGAGTGTTAGCTTTGTTGTAGATATATTCGTAGTTGAATTTTTTGAGTTTTTTTAAGGCCTCGAACGTTTTTTTACTCATGGCTATGTATGGTTTGTTGTAACTGTTTTCGATTATATCTAGAACAAAGTGGTTAATGATGTTTCTATTATCGGGTCCTAGGATGTCTATGATATCTTGGGGGATATCGCTACGGGATAGTTTATGTAGTCTTAGGGCATCTTCTATATCGCGTCCTAGGTAAGCAATTATGTCGCTTATTCTTACGACACAACCTTCTAAGGTCATGGGTGTTAAAGTGGTGTTAAAACCTGGTATTTTGTAAGTATTATTATACTCTGTCATGAAGTCTTCTTTAGTTTTGTTTTTAGGTTTATAACATTCTAGTTCTAGTTCGCCATTATGACACATTATAGCATCTAGAACTTGAAGGGTTAGATTATCACCATGGCCTTGGTGGTCAATAAACATAAGATTTCTAACACTTTGAACGTTATGGTTAAAGTAGCCCTCTCCTACTTCTTGGCTAATGCGATTTAGTATGGCTTCTCCTGCATGACCGAATGGGACATGGCCTAAGTCATGACCAAGGGCAGCAGCTTCGATTAAGTCTTCATTTAAGTTTAAGGCACGGCCAATGGTTCTGGCAACTTTACTAACCATTTGAACATGGATAATACGTCTAGTTATATTGTCGTTTTTAACATTACTATATACTTGGGTTTTATTGATGTATCTAGTGTACGCTAGAGAGTAGATAATTCTATCGGCATCATGGAAAAATGGTGGGCGAATGTCTTCGACTTCAGGTTTAAATCTAAGGGCTTCGTTGTTTTTACATGCATAACTACTTAGATTTTTATCTTTGTTCATATTATTTTTTATTTCTTCTCTATTCATAAGTAACTCCTGTTAATATATTTTATCATATTTATGGGGTTTGGGCTAGTGGGTATGGAAAAAGCTAATGCCTCTTTAGCATTAGCTTGTAATATTTTCTTAATCTAATTTTAGGTTGTATGGTGTGGTTGAAGAGCCATCACCGCTAGAAATTGTGATATTAGATTTTAGAAAAGCAGCCGGGCGAACCACATACGGGACGCCATAGCCGTCGTAGCCGACAAACCCGCGTGCGAGAACACCGAAGACGTAGGAGTAGTCGGACGAGTCAGGCGTTAAAGTCAACTGATGGAAACTACTATTAAATAAATAATCATTGCTATAACAATCACTGGCACCATCCCATTTATAACTTTTCCAATTATCAAGTTCTTTTGCTAAACATGTTGTTCTATCTGTTGTTGAACCACCAGAGGTTGCATATCCATAATCACTCGGGTACATTAAACCTATTTTTCCTATCCATGTTGTTGGTCTTCCACTATATACTGTTGTTCCTCTTTCTCTTTCATAAAACATACTAGCAGTTACGTCATTATTTGTACTGCTTCCACCTAAGTTCCATACTACACTTTCGATTGCATTTCTTGTTGAATCATTCTTAAATGCTCCTGTTGCGTATGTTCCATTATAATATGTTCCATTTAATGTTGTTTGTAAACTTGCTGTTGACCAGTCGTTTACATTATTGCTATCCCAAGCAATACTTCCTAAACTATCGTCTCTAATAATCTTGACTAAATCTTCTTTAGAGCCATCTTCTTTTGTCATGTTCTTAAATACACCAATAATTCTCCACTTTTCACATGTACTATCACTTTGATTTGAGTAATCACTACAATTGAAATATACATAGTTATTTGGGTCTGCTCCAATATATCTTATATTATTATCTGCATCGTCTGTTGCAACTTCAGTTGTTTCAATAGTTTTACCTAAAAGTTCAAACCTTGTTGGTTCAACATATTCTTTAGTTTCATTAATAGTAACCTTGGTACTAAAAGATACACCTTGATTATCATCTTGATTCTCATCTTTATCTAAAAATGTAATAGTTAAAGTATAAGTATGTGTCTTGCTTGCTTCAATTGAGTAATTACTTACCATAGCTTCGTTTGTGCTTGGCACTTGAGTTTGTGCTACATTCTTACCACCATCACTACTTGTTAGTGTATAAACTAAATCAGTCTTATCAACAAACTTATTAGATAATTCACTAAAATAGATAGTATAATTAGTAGCAACATTTCCTGTATTCTTTACAGTAAATGTTTTAGAAACTGAACTACCAGGTATAGCATTTGCTAAGTTAATCTCATCACCATCTTTGTACTCTAAAGCCATAACCCCATTAGTAACAACTACATTATTAGTATCTTTATTACCAGATACATTAGCAACAAAATAAGCATAAGATGTAGCTACTACTATACTTACTAACATCAAAACCCCAACAATTGATAAAATTATTATTTTCTTATCTTTCATATAAACCTCATTTCCGTTATTTTAAACCAAACAAATAATTTTATTACACACGACTTATGATGTCATATGCTTGCAATATCATAATACCACAAATTATCATGTTTGAAAATAAAATTTATTCAAAAAAGTCTACTCCCACTAAACCTTAATAAAATAAAAATAAAGAACAAATTTTACCAATAAAAAAATAAAGCATAAAGCTTTAAGAAATTCCTATTGTAAAAAAAGAATCTATCTTACTTGATAAATTCTTCAATTTCTTCTTTAGACATAAAGCCAATGTTTTTCTTTACTTCAACACCATCTTTAAAAAGAATTATAGTTGGAATTGACATAATACCATATTCACGAGCAATTTCTGGGTATTCGTCAGTATTAACTTTTAAAATATTAAAGTCAACATCTTCTAGAACACGGCCCATCATTTTACATGGTCCACACCATTCGGCAAAAAAATCTACTAGAATAGTGCCATTTTTAATCTCATCATGGAAATTATCTTCTTTTAAATATTTAATCATTATTTTGCCTCACTTTCATATTTTTTGATTATTTCTTCGGCCCCAGAAATTTTAATTTTATCTTTATCTACTAGCTCTTTAGCAGAATCTGGACTTATGACATGATATTTAAGTAAAATTTCAAAGGCATTCTTATTATACTCAGCAGAGTTATTTTTATAAACATCTTTTAATGAAATAATCTCTCTAATTGCCATTTCTTCGTCTTTGATAGCGTCTTTTAAGATTGGGGTATTCATTAAGATTTTATTAGCAACGACTGATTCTTCAATCATAGGGTTTAAATTACTAAAATTGCTTAGAATGAATAATGCCACAAAGATAATGATGTAATATTCAATGAACCCAAATATTAGTCCTAAAATCTTAGAAAATAAACCAAAGACAATCGTTAGGTTAAGGAGTTTTTCAATTATGCCGGTGGCAAAGAGTACAACTTTTAGAAGAACTTCTAAGACGGAAAATACAATAAAGAATGATATTGCTTCATAAATTATGATGTTTAAGACAGTAACACCTGCTAGGGCGCCAGAAAAATTAAAAAATGGAAAATGCATGTACATAAATTGAGAAATTGGATCTTTTAAAGCCATGGCTAGGAATATTACTAAAAGAGTTCCAAAGAAGGAAACCGCACTTTTAATTACCCCCTTTTTAAAGCCAATAACAGCGCCAAAGATTAACAAGATTATGGTAATGCTATCTATTATTGTAATCATATTATTACTTCCTTTCTATATTAAGTATATAATATTTTTTGAAATATTAAAAGTAATTTTGCTTGACGTGAGTGTTTATTTACTTATTTAAATGGGTTGCGATAAATCTTAATCTATGGTATCTTAAACATGTGAAAGAAGTTGGAATTATGGTTGTTGTTTTTAAAGCTAGTGAAAATGTTAAGAAGAAGTTAATTGAATATTATGAGCCTTATAGGAAAGCTAAGACGCCACCCTATGCGGTTTTTCAGGCCCAAGATTTTGATACGGTAGTAACGTTATATGAATCAGGAAAAGTTATGTTTCAAGGAGCAGATGCCGATATGGTGGCTTCAATTTGGATTGAACAAGAAAGAGTTTTAAATAATAGAATAATTTCTTTAGATGGAAAAGATAAAAGTAAGAAAGATAAAGAAGACGTAAAAAAGTTTTATAATATGAGTACGATTGGGTCAGACGAGGTTGGAACAGGAGATTATTTTGGGCCAATTGTTGTTAGTGCAACTTATGTTTCGAAAGAAAATATTCCTTTTCTAACTGATTTAGGGGTTAGAGATTCGAAGAAGTTAACGGACGAAAAAATGATAGAGATTGCCCCAAAGATTATTAAAAAAATTCCTTATGTGACGTTTGTTTTAGACAATGCTTCATACAATAAACTTAACGATACCGATAAAAATATGAATAAGATTAAGGCAGTTTTACATAATAAGGTTTTAGTTAATTTGATTAAAAAAGGACCTTTTGATTATGAAAAAATTGTTATTGACCAGTTTGTCTACCCTAAGAAGTTTTATGAGCATATAAGTAGAGCTCCTGAAAAGATTACGAATGTGACTTTTTTAACTAAGGCTGAGGACCAAGTTATGAGTGTAGCCGCTGCTTCAATTATTAGTCGTTATGTATTCTTGAGTGAAATGAAGAAAATGAGTGAAAAGTTAGGTAAGACAGTGCCACTGGGAGCATCTAATGTAGTTGACGATTTTGCTTGTGAAATGGTTAAAAAATATGGAATGGATGTTTTAACATCTTGTACTAAGTTAAACTTTAAGAATACAGAAAAAGTTAAGAATTTGCTTTCTTAACTTTTTTTAATTACCTAAAATGAACATTTCTAGAGCTAGATATTTATCAATTTTACCGCTTTTGATTTTATAATCATAATCGCAAATAGTAAGTAGTTTATCTTCTAAGTCTTTTTTAGTAAAACTAAAAGCATTTTTCATAAGTTTATCTAACTGCCAATCAGGAATATGAAGTAAAGACATCATTTTCATACGTGATGTATTTTTAGTATATAATTCCATGGTTAATAGCATAAGACGATATTCACGAGCAATTAGATTAAATAAAGCTAAAGGTTCGACTTTTTGAATTTTAAAATCTTTTAACATTTTATTAATGGTATTTAAATCATTTCTAACTACGGCATCAACGAATTTAAAGTTGTTATCTTCTAAAGACATTGATGTTAAGTTATGAACAGCAGCAGTTTCAATATTACAAGGCTTATTATAGTACAAGAAGATTTTTTCTAAGGTATTATAAGCCATATCGTAATTATTTAAAGAGGCATTTGTAATGAATGTGGCATCGTCTATTTTTAAAGTATAGCCATTCTTTTTAGCTAAGTCCACTATCCTACTGGTTATTTCTTTAGCATATAGGGGTTTCATGACATTATAATGATATTTTTCTTTAATAATTTTACTAACTTTTTTTCTTTCGTCAACGGTATCACAAGTAAAAATCAATGTTGTTAGGTCGTTAGGGTGTTCTAGATAGTCTTCTAATACTTTAGTATCTATTCCCTTACCTTGGAAAAATGTCGCGTTTTTGATAATAAGAATTTTTTCACTACTAAAAAGGTCAGTGTAATTAGCTTCGGTAACTATTTCTTCTAATGTAGTTTTATTAAAATCTATATTTTGATATTCTTTGTTACCAACGATTTTATTTATTTCATCATCAATTAAATGGTAGCTATTGCTTGCTATTAAGTAAATCATATTTTCTTCACCTAAGGTTATTTTATCATACAAAGACAAAAGAAAAAAGAAGTATTGCTTCCTTTTTCTATCTATCTAAACATTATATAATGTATTATATTATATGCTTAATTTCTAGTTCTTTGACTTTTTTGGTATTATTTTTACTATTGTTTTATTACACAAGTTCATATTTTCTAACGGCTATTCTCTCATCTGAACAATACTCTATAACAAATTTATTCTCTCTTTTACAAATTAATATTCCAACTGTATTGTTATTGCTAATTTCTTTTACGTTTTTATCTATATAATTCATATATTTTTGTACTTTCAAAATATATTCTACTTTAAATTCAGTTATTTTTAATTCAATTACAACGTAACAATTATGTTTTATATTAAATAGTAATATATCAATATAATTATTTCTAGTCCCTATTTTAATTTTATACTGACTACCAATAAAGCAAAATGAATTGCCAAGTTCTTTCATAAATGATTCAATGTCTTCTAAAATTAAATTATGTAAGGCTTTTTCAGTTATTATTTCGATGTTATTTTTATTTTTAATTAATATAGGATTTAGAACTAAATCATTTAATTTAACTTTATCTTTAGATATTAATTTGTTTCTAGTTTTTACAGGCAGTCTTTCAAATTCTTTGGATTTAATTTTAAATTCTAATTCTCTAACTGATAAACATTTATTTATTACTACTTGAATATAATAGTTTATGGAATCAATTTCTAAGTTTAATAGTAGTCTTAAATGACTCCATGTTAATTGTGTCCACGATGTGGACACTTTTTCGTTGTTAAACACCTTATAGAATTGTTTTATTCTAAATAATGTTCTTCGATTATATTTTTTTCCAACTTCCGTAACTAATTTTTGAGAATATTTATCAATAATATTATCCCCATACTTTCCGCCAGCTTCAGATAATAGTTTACCTATTTCGAAATAGGTTATAACTTTATGTCTTTCTTTTGAATAATCTTTTATTTTCGAATAAATTTCATTATCAATTAGCTTGTTTTTTATTATCTTGTAATAATCATTTTTTTCTCCTTTCTATGGACTATAAGTCTCAATTTTAAATTTATTATTTTCAATTCTAATCATAATACTACTGTCGATATCAGTTATATATATTTTAGAATATTCTAAAGTACTTAGTACTTCCTTATTAGGATGACCATAAGAATTATCTGAATTTAAATACTCAATTTGACTTTTTATGATTTTTTTCTTTGTTTTTCCCAACTTAATTAAATTTCTCAATTCTTCAACATTTTTAAATATGTTATCACATCCTATAAATGATATATCATACTAATTCATATTCTCTTGCTATTATTCTAT
>CALBBI010000038.1:0-1029 GCA_937926935.1 uncultured Bacillota bacterium | reverse complement strand
TTAGATAATCAAAAAGACATGGTCGTAGTTGATTACTATAATAATCTAAAAGTCTTACTAACTTTAAGTAATGGTAAACTTGTATCTTTAATGAATGATATCAAATTACCAGATGACTTTAAGAACCAAGATATTAAAGAATTAAGTTCTAATATTAATAATGATACTAATATCTTAATGGTTAGATATAATGATAATAAAGTATATGCCTTTGATTATAAAGTAGGTAAGAAAATTGATATAGTTGACCAAGAGGAAGAAGAAAAAGTCTCTCTAGTTGATTTCTTTAAAACTTATATAAATGATACTAACTCTAATAAAGCTTTAGAAAGTTATGAAGAAGAATACTTAGAAAGTAGTAAGTTTATTAAGAATATTGAAAGTGATAAAGTTATTTCTTATAACGGATATTATACTAATGTTGATACAGATAATATAAAAGATACAACGAATATTAATGAGTTAGTAGATAATTATGCTGTATCATATAACCCATTAAAGCAAGAATATGAAGTATATAACATACCATACTTAGTTAGTAAAAATACTAGCAGTATTGATGTTAATACTAGTGTTAATGATGTTTTGAACAAGAGTTCAAGTATGTCTAATAGTATGATAGTTAAATATAAGGGTAAGGTTAGTGAACACGAAGTTAAAGCTCAATATTTAATTATAATTATTATTGCTAGTATCAGTGTTGCTCTTGCTATATTAGCCGTTATATTACGTCGTATTTATACATCAAGAAAGAATGAAAGTAGATAGTGCTTTCTTCTTTTTTTTATTTTATGTCAAATTTATGTAAAATTTGATATTTTTTGGCATTTTTTTGAAAAAGTTTGCCCGAAAAAAAAGAAAATCGGCACTTTACCGGTAATAAATATTATTAGAGGGGGAGATTTAAGCCCTCTTAGAAGGGCGGTGGGAAAATGGCAAAAAATTTATTAGAATGCAACATGGAAGGGAGAAATAATTATGCAAAAGACAATAAACAAAAACAAAGTTCATGATATTTCAACTAGTCTT
>CALBBI010000037.1:0-34361 GCA_937926935.1 uncultured Bacillota bacterium | reverse complement strand
TATAATAATGAAAGAAATGAGGAAAAAATTATGACAAATAAAGAATTTGCTGACTTACTAATCCCTGATTGCAAACATGATTGGCAATACTATGAAGCAAAATACCCAAAAAGAAATTTAAGTGAAACAGCGATGGTTACTCGTTTTGCCCCTTCTCCTACGGGATTTGTTCATATGGGAAGTTTATATACTTCCTTTGCGGCAATTCAACTTGCTAAACAAACAAATGGTGTATGTTACTTAAGAATTGAAGACACCGATGGTAAAAGAACAGTTGAAAATGGCGTTGAAGGAATTATTGATGACTTTAATAAATTAAACATTCACTTTGATGAAGGCCCTACTATTGGTGGTGAATATGGTCCTTATATTCAATCTGAAAGACGTGATATTTATAAAGCCTATGCTAAAAAATTAATTGAAGAAGATCTAGCATATCCATGTTTTTGTGAAGCATCTAAATTAGAAGAAATTAGAGAATACCAAGAACATAAAAAATTACGTATAGGTTACTATAAAAAATATGCTAAATGTCGTGATCTCTCTAAAGAAGAAGCCTTTGAAAAAATTAAAAATGGTGAAAAATACATTATTAGATTTAGATCACCTGGCGACTTTGAAAACAAAATTATTTTACATGACGCCATTAAAGGCGACATTGAAATGCCAGAAAACGATATTGATGATGTAATTATTAAAGGAGATGGCCTACCAACATATCACTTTGCCCATGTAGTAGATGATCACTTAATGCATACAACCCATGTTATGCGTGGAGACGAATGGGTATCAAGTTATCCTAAACACCATCAACTATTTAGCATCCTAGGATTTGAAGAACCTATTTATGCCCACATAGCGCCTCTTACTATTAAAGAAGGAAACACTATAAGAAAGCTAAGTAAAAGAAAAGATAAAGAAGCCGCTATTAGTTACTATAGTAAAGTAGGCATTCCAACAGATGTTATTAGATTATACCTAGCTACTATTGAAAACTATGACTTTGAAGAATGGTATAATACTAACCCTGGTAAAACAATTAATGACTTTAAATTTGAGTTTAGTAAAATGCCTATTGGTGGTACCCTATTTGATATTGAAAAATTAGAAAGTATATCAAGAGTTTACTTTAGTCGTTTAAAAAATACTGAGTTATATGATATGACATTAAACTATACTAAAGAATACGATGAAGAATTCTATAATATCTTAATTAATAATAAAGAATACGCTCTTAATGTTCTAAATATCGAAAGAGATATCGAAAGACCTCGTAAAGATATCGCATCATTATCTGATGTTAAAAATGAATTTTGGTATATGTTCAATGAGTTATTTAATAAAAATAATGAAGAATATGCCGAAGTTAAAAAATGTAATAAAGAAACCGTTATTGACTATCTAAATAACGTTTATAATGATACTGATACTCAAGAAGAATGGTTTAACAAAGTAAAAGAATATGCTTGTAATAATGGCTATACAGCTGATAAAAAAGCTTATAAAGCCGAACCAGAAAAATACACTGGTATGGTTGCTGATTTCTGTGCCCTACTACGTGTTATCATTTGCAAGAAAAACCAATCACCTAACATATACTATTTAATTAAATATCTAGGTCGTGAAGAACTAATAAATCGTACTAACAAATTTTTTAACTAGTAGAAGTTAACCTTCTACTTTTTATATGATTTATTGCGTCAAAATATCCCGTATGCTATAATCAATGTATAATAAAAGGTGGTAAACATAATATGAACTTTAAAAAGAAAAAAAATATTTATAATCATAAAAGCTATCCAATATACATCACAATATTTATTCTATTTTTCACTATAATATTTTTAAGTATCGGATTCTCATCATTTCAAAATAACTTAGCCATAGATAACATAAGCACTACCATAAGAATAGATAAAGATATAAGAATAACAAATATAAACATTAACAATACTAATAATGCAACTAGTAACTACGAAGAATACAATGCCACAAGTATTTCTGGAAGCATTAACTTGCCTAGTCAAAATTCTTATATTATATATAATGTAGATATATATAATTTAGGAAATATTCCTATGGGTATAACTGATATTTCAATAAATAATGAAAACTTAAAATACGAAGTACTAAATTATAATTTAAAAGATAAAATATGTGAAAATAATCAATGTTCATTAGGAGTTAAAAAAACTCTTCAAATAAAAATATCTTATAAAGATAACGTTAATCCTACTGATACAGAAAATATATTTAATTTAAACTTTAATTTTGGAAGATTCTTTAACATTAGTTACTATAATATTACTAATAGCGAGTCTCTACCTAAAGAAATAATAGAAGGAGATACTCTAAATGTTAACATACCTAATAATGAAGATTACCTTATAAAAGTATTTATGAATAATAAATTATTATCCAAAGATAAAGAATATACCCATGCCAATGATACTTTAAATATTCCTAATATAACCGGTGATCTAAAAATTAACTATAAAATGCCAATATGTCAAAGAGCAACCATTCTTCATACTGAAGAATGTAAAGGTAACTATTGTAATGGTATGGGATATAAGCCAGGTGGTGCAATGGGAGGTAGTACTATAACTTATGGTAAATTAGGAAATCCCGGAACACTAGAATCAGGAGATGCCTTTGATTGTGATGTTAATGGCGATGGAATATATGATGCTGAAACTGAAAGATTTTATTACGTTATAGATTTAGAAAATAATAGCGATGTAGCTGTATTAATCTATTATAATAATGTTAGTGAAGGAGCCCCAAGTAATGATAAATATTATCAATATTATACTCTAGCTGAAAATTGGCATGGACCAGAAAACGCAGTTAAACAATTACCAACTACTAGCCAATGGAGTAATGTAACCTTAGTTAATTCTGAAAGAAAAATAATTAATGAATATGGTACTACGAGTACTAAAGATGGTCATAGTTTTCCTGAAATCTTTAGTTACTCTAAGTACGCTGCCCGTTTTTTAACCATGGGTGAAGTTAAAAAGTTAGTTGATTTTTATATTCCTACATGGAGTAATGGCGAATTAAACGATCATCTATACTTAGTAGAAAATACTAATTTTTCTAAAAAAGATAATTCAAAATTTGATGGTTTTTGGTTAGAAACACCAAGAAATACTATGTCTAGTCATGCTTGGATCATATATGCTACAGCAAGACGTGTCCATAGCGTTGAAGTTCAAAGTACTAAGGTTATAATTGGTGTAAGACCTGTAATAGAAGTATATAAAAGTGATATATTATACCAATAAAAATAACTAGTTACCTAGTTATTTTTTAGCTTACTATCCCCTGTTTTATAATCAATATCTATTCCATCTTGAACATTATAAACAAAAATATTAAACTTAATACCTTCACCACTATCCTCAACCGAATAAGCCTCCATAACCACACCACTAGCTAATAAATTATCATCTTTATAAATAGGAGTTACCCGGTACAATACATGATTATTCGTACTCTTAATATAATTTGCTACCTTATTTTCAAACTCTAACATCCCTACAGTATTCATCTGCCTTGTACAAGTAATCAAATTCTTTTCATTAGCGTTCTCTCCCGTAAGTTGAAACCCAATCAAATGACAACGATTATATAAATACTTACCATTAACAATATCATATTTAACCAAATGCCACCCACTAGGTTTTACCTGACCAATCGAACCACGTTCCTCCGTCGGCATCAAATCAACCCCAATATTAGCATACGCCACCTTAGCACGGCCTAAACTATCTAACTCACTATAACGTTCAAACGAATCCGTTGTATAATCACTTTCCGTAAAATTGGGCTCATTATTATTCAAAACCACATAATTAGCATTACTATACTCCGGAATGGACGCTAAATCATAAGACACCTGATTAACAACATTAGAATTATCTTCAATTGGTTGAAATACTATCTTACCTTCATATACTCCACCTATTAAAAATATAATTAACGCCACTATAAAGTAAATACTATTTTGTTTATTTTTTCTTCTCTTTGCCATAACCTAGACCCTCCTTCTAAATACAAATTATCCCTTTAGGATATCTGATTGATCATGAAATTTAGTATGTAACATTTCATGTGCTATATGACTACCTGGTTTAACATAAAAATCTTGATATACTTTAATTATCTCTTTGTTTTGGTAACATACTCTTCTTGTATCATGACTATCTTCGGCATACAAGCCTTGACTACGTTTAACTCGAACAGTATTAATATCTTCATTACTCTTTGGTTGACCACCGCCACCAATACAGCCACCAGGACAACTCATAACCTCAACAAAACTATAATCACATTCCCCATTCTTTATTTTATCAATGATTATTTTTGCATTCGCCATACCATTAGCAACTGCTACTTTTAAAACCTGGCCATTAATATCAAGGGTAGCTTCTTTTATTCCATCCATACCACGTACTTTAGTAAAATCTAACTTTTCCATTTCTAAGTTTTCATTAGTGAGCAAACGATAAACACATCTTAATGTCGCCTCGCACACTCCCCCAGTACTACCAAAAATCAAACCAGCACCACTGCCAAGGCCCAAAGGACTATCAAAATTTGTATCACTTAAAGAATTAAAATCAATATTACTATCTTTTATCAACGTGGCAAGCTCTCTTGTTGTTAAAATATAATCAGTCCCTTTAACCCCATTACTATCAACATTTCTAAGTATTTCTTCCTTCTTTGAAGTACAAGGTGCCACTACAACATGAACAAGTTTCGTCTTATCAATATTCATTATCTTAGTAAAATATTCTTTAATAGTAGTCCCTTGCATTCCAATTGGGCTCTTACAAGTAGATAAATTATCTAACATTTCTGGGTAAAAAATCTCAGCATACTTAACCCATGAAGGACAACATGATGTAAACATCGGTAGATGTTCTTTTGCACTTAAACGATTAACTAACTCCATAGCTTCTTCCATAACAGTTAAATCAGCTCCAAAAGTTATATCAAAAACGTACTTTGAACCCATACTTTTTAAAGCGGTAACTATCTTACCAGCTACATTTTCTCCTGGTTCTAAGCCAAACTCTTCACCTAATGCTACTCTAACTGCTGGGGCAATACTAAAAACAACTACTTTATCGGGTTCTTTTAGAAGCTTTTTAACCATTTCATAATCAAACTTCTCAGTTATTGCGTTAACCGGACAATTCAAAATACATTGCCCACATCCAATACATATTGGTTTCTTCGTTTTATCAATTTCATACATCATAGCTACAGTTGCAATATCCCTACAAGTCCTTACACACTCACCACATTGAATACATAAAGAATCATCAATTCCTAAAACACTAGGGTTTTCTTTATCAAATACTAATGTTACATCACTTTCACTCATAATTAGCCTCCTCTTATTCTTTATTACTCTTTAATTATAATATTTTTTTGTTTAATTGTAAAAGAAAAGTATCTATCACTAGACACTTCTAATTATTTTCTTATATATTCAAAGCTATATAGTAAGCCAACAACTGGGGCTCTTCCCTGTTCATCTGGTTTAATCAAAGATTCATATGGAATATTTTCTTCTTTAAGAGCATCAAGTATAGCATTAGCGTATTCAAATAAAGTTTTAGAATCTACATCATTATCATATTTTCCAACTAATCTTGAAACACTAAATTCATCTCCCGAATTCATATTTCTAACGTCTTCAACCGCTTTTCTAACAATTTCCTCTTTCATCTTAATTCTCCTTCTATATAAAAGCATTATATCATATTTTTAGTTATCATAGTTATTTCTTACCAATGCTGCAATTATTGTATCAATATACTCTTTAATATCTGGATCAATATTCTTCATATTACGATAAATTGTTAAAACATCATTAAAGTTTATTTTCAAACTTGATGAATACTCTTTTTCGATCGTCTTAAACAACGTTTCAAAAGTAACCTTAGCTTTTTCTAAGTCTAAAAGCTCTATTCCTTTAGTCGTACGCTCATGTAACTGCTTACTTAACCCACTTAAATCACTGCTTATAAATACCTGTCCAAACATCGTCCAACTAGTAGGATAATGTTCCATAAACCCTAGGGCTTCACTCTTTATGACATTATAGTTTTCGTTATATAAAAGTACTCCTACTAACGAACCAGAAGGCATAATATTTACTAACTTTTCTGTTAATGCTTGATACTTATTACTTTCATACTCCTGCTTTCTAAAACCAGGTCCATCAAAATTATAAATCTTCTTTATTCTTTGTAAGATACTAAAACTTGCTTCCATACCACTTACCATAGCTAAATTACCGCCTTTAGAGTGACCATTAAGATAAATAATTTTATCACTATCCCTAATTGTTTTCTCTAAATACTTAACTGCATAATCTTGAGTAATTGTTAGATAATCATAAGCAATCCTGATATTTTCAATCCACCCAATTAACGAACCATCTGTGCCCTTATAAGACACCATCGTTATATCATTTATTCTTATTGTTAATGCCCCAAATTGTACTTTATCATTCTTTATATTTTCTAAGTTAGAAATAATAATATCTTTATAACGCCTACCACCACTTATCTCATCAAGTACTTGATAAGCATAAGGTACCATAACACTAGAAGTATCTATATCTCTAAATTCTTGAGCATACTTAACAAACTCTGCTAAAGTTTTATCCCCTGCAAAAGATTCAACAGGTAAGTACGCTAAAATACTCCCAATTAAATTATCCATAACATTTAACTTCACATCATTAAAACTAATATTTTTATAATATTTAACATAATCTAAAATCTTATACATCTTATTCCTCACATATATCTTTTAATTCATAATTAACTATTCTTTTTAAATCTTCTAACCTTATCTCTATTTGATAACCTATTTTGCCCCCACTAACTATTATAGTATCTAAACTTCCAGCCTCCATAGCGATTATCGTTTTAAAATGTTTCTTCATACCAATTGGTGAACAACCACCATGAATATAACCCGTTAAACCCAAAAGATTTTTCGATAATTCCATTTCAATACTTTTCTCATTCACAACCTTGGCGCATTTTTTTAAATCCAATTCTTTATTTACTGGTAAGACAAAGACATAATGTTCCTTCGATTTTGCTACTGTTACTAAGGTTTTAAAAACATGATTAGGGTCTTCTCCTAAAGCAGTCGCTACATCCCTACCACTTATCACATTTAATTTTGTATAGTCATAAGCTTGATACTTAATATGTTCTTTATCTAATATTCGCATTACATTTGTTTTTTCCATATCCATCCCTCATAATTTTATCATACTCCCCCAGCTTTTGGCAAAAAATGTCTAAAAACTTGTAATTTTACGTTTTTTTAATTTTTGCATAATTTATCATACTGTTTTTTAAATTCTGCACAATTTTTAATAATTTTATATCCAATATGATATATTTCAGCTTACAGAAATTGAAAAACTGCAATTTGCTCTAATACTTAAAAGATAGTATATTACCTCTCGAGAGAGAAATAATACATATTTTTTCCTTGAACACATATGGATTTCATACACTTTCTTTCCATTCTCTCTCAAATAAAAAGAGTGGCAAATATGTTGATAGACTATATCCACCAATTTTTAAGAAAAAGTCGCTCCTTTCTAAGACTAAAATAAAATTTTGTCACTCTTTTAAAAGTTATCATGGAATATCACAATTATTTTTAGGTCATAAAAGTCTATCAACTCTAAACCTTCTAGAATCATTTGCAACTAGAGGGTTTTAATTTTTACAAAAATTGGTATAATAAAATCTAGAAAGGATAATTTATGAATACATTAGAAACTTTAAACAAAAGAAAATCAGTG
The DNA here is from genome assembly GCA_937926935.1 of uncultured Bacillota bacterium. Lineage (GTDB taxonomy): Bacteria > Bacillota_I > Bacilli_A > RF39 > UBA660 > CAG-605. The sequence goes on along the minus strand of CALBBI010000037.1, from coordinate 26,503 downwards.
CGCTCCTATACTGAAGAACCAGTTAGTGATAACGATTTAACTACAATCTTAGAATGTGCTTGGTGTAGCCCAGTTGGAATGAAACAATATGACTCTTTAAGATTAACTGTCATTAAAAATCAAGAACTATTAGAAAGTATTGAAGAAAATGCCCGTACCTTCATGCATAAAGAGGACTATAAACCTTTATACGGTGCTAAAACCCTAATCATCGTTTCTTCTAATCAAGTTTTAGAAAATCAAAACGTTGCTTATTCCAATTGTGCCATTGTTGCTCATAACATGGCCTTAGGTGCTGTTGAGCTTAACCTTGGTTCTTGCTACATTTGGGGTGCTATTATTGCGCTAGCGCAAAATAAATCTCTTGTTGCTAAGCTAAACTTAGAAGAAGGATTCATTCCTTGTTGTGGCATCATTCTTGGTCATACCACTGAAAAATATATTCCAAGAATATTACCTCATAACCGAATTCAAACTAATGTTATTGACTAAGCCTCTTAGTCAATTTTTTATTTAAAAAAAGTAACTAGACCTAATCTAATTACTTTTTATCATGTTCATGTTCAAACTCAGTATGACCTTCAACTCCATACTTACTAGAAATTGGATCTTCAAATATAATATTTTTTAAAGGTGCTAAAGTCAAAGTCATATACATACCAAAAACAATAAATAACCCGACAACACTTAAATACTCTATCATATAACTAAAACTTGGTAACTCTAAAACCTTGTAAAACGCCAGTTGAGCAATCACAATAACTACATAAAATGTCATAATATCAATCGGTAAAATAGCTTTCTTTGTAACTGCTTTATAGCTATAAAATATTACTGGAATTAACACCATTATCAAAACTAAACTAATAAGCTTTGCACTAAAATAATTACCATTCATACCATACTTGTACCCATCATATAACGAATAAAATATCATTGGTGTTAAAGCAATCTTAATATGCTCCCAAGTTGACTCGTTAACCGCCGCAAACAAAGCCACTACCTTATTGTGTCCACTAAATTCATAAAGAAAATGCAATAATGTTCCCACAACACAAATAATTATAATTGATATCCACATAATAATACTCCCCTTCTTACTCCATTTTACTACAAAATACCTTCTTTGATAACTAGTATTTTATGCCTTTCTCACCAACTAAGATATAATTATCTGCTAAAGACGTATCAATAATAAAATTATTATCTTTATCATAAAACGCAATAATTTCATTCAACGCCAAACTATTATAAACTTCTTTATAACGCCATACGGGAATATAATTTTCCAAAACTTTATACAATTCTTTCGAAGCTTTAATCCCTACTAAACTATCTTCTGTATCATCTTTTTCTATCTTCTTCCGATATATAACATCATCCATACAATTAAGAATAATATCATTTACTAAAACATTACCCATTAAAGATATCTCAATATAACTACATTTCTTTTCTAACCTTTTTAAAGTATACAAATAATCTTCCCTACTTTTTATATAATATTCCATTAAACTCTCCTCTAATTTATATATATTTCACTAAACCATACTTACTACTATCTTAAAACATTTAACTTAATAACCCTTTACTAATTCCTCCTTTGCCGATACTAAAATTGTATCTAACACTGATTATTTTTTAAATAAATTGTAAGTTTAGTTAACTAAACTAGAGGTTGAGTTTAAAAAAATACCTAAATTTAATTAGATATTTTATCAACTTTAACTAACTTGATACTTAATACGAATAATATTTCTAAAGAAGGCTATTTCCTTATTCATCAATGTCAATTAGTTCATAATTTGTTGTCCCAAAACCATGTTTTTCTGCAACTTCAATAGTATGCATTCCGTTTCTAGAATTTACTCTTTCTAAGAAATGTTCCTTACCTTCGTCATTACTATTAATTACTAAATCTAGACATGCTCTATCTATGGCAATTGGATCAGTACTAATTAAAACTCCTATATCTTTAAGACAAGGATCTTCAGCAACAGCACAACAATCACAATCAACACTCATATTTTTCATAACATTAATATAAACAACATTACCTTTAAAATAATTATGTACCGCATAAGCTGCATCAGCCATACTTTCTAAGAATGAATCATGATTAGCTGTCCATAAATCTTCTGGTTTTCCGGCACCATGAATATAAGCCTTACCATAACTTGATGCTACACCAATTGATAATTGCTTTAAGGCGCCACCATAACCACCCATTGGATGTCCTTTAAAATGTGATAATACTAACATTGAATCATAATTATCAATATGTTTTCCAACATAATCTTTCTTAATCATAAAGCCATCTGGTATTTCGAGAGACTTATCAGGACTTTCACTATCCATAATATCAACATCAAAATACTTACTCCAACCATGACTTTCCATAAGTTTTTCGTGTTTCTCCGTCGTATTTCTAGCCCCGTCATAAGCCGTATTACACTCAACTACTGTTCCATTAACATGTTTCACAATATTTTCCACAAATTCTGGACGTAGATAATTTTGATTACCTTCTTCTCCTGAATGTAGTTTAACTGCTACCTTTCCATTTAATTTAACTCCTAAAGTATCATATAATCTTACTACACTTTCAGGAGTAATTTCTTTTGTAAAATAAACTTTTGCTTTTTCCATAATTTTTTCCTTCTTTCTTAATTTTTTTATTTAATATTCATTAACTTAGAAAATTCATAACTAAATCAGTTATAACTTCTTTTTCCTTAGGATTAGATTCCGCAATCAGTAATGTTAAAGAAGCCAATGTATTATTATCCACTACTTGTTTATTATCTTTATATAGAATGTCATAATAATTTAGAAAATAGATAAACAAAGTTGCTGCAATCCTCTTATTACCATCAATAAAGACATGGTTTTTAATATAAGAAATTAGCGGCTTTTTCTTCAATACTTTTATAGACATCGCTTCCATCAAAGGTTTGATAAATACTACCAATAATTGACTCTAAACCTTTATTTCTTTCAATAGCAAAAATATCACTTTCTTCATTAAATCTTAGTTTTTTAATTATCTCTAAACAATCCTCATACTTTATTTGTTTCTTACTATTACTTCCCTTTGGCTTTAATAAAGTTCGATGGTCATAATCATCTAAAATGTCTAAAGCCTTAGAGTAGTTTCCAATAACTTTTAGAATTTCTTTGGCATCAGCACTTTCTAGATTTTCATTTGCTCTATTAGCAATATCTATTAATTTAACAGTTTTTTCTAAACATTCTAATCTTTTTTGATTTATAGCATAGCCTTTAATCATATAATCTTTCAATATTTTATTAGCCCATTTTCTAAAGATAATACCATTTTGCGATTTAACACGATAACCAACACTTATAATCATATCAAGATTATAATATTCTACTTGATATGTCTTTCCATCTTTTGCAGTTGTCGCAAAATTTGCGACAACTGAACCATCAAGCTCTTCTTTCAAAGCATTATTAATATGTTTACCTATAGTTTTAACATCTCTATCAAATAATATTGATAACTGTTCACGATTTAACCATACAGATTCATCCTTCATATTAACTTCTAATTTTACATTTTGATTTTCAAATAATACTATTTCATTTTTCATCTTAACCTCCTAATTTGTTATTATCTTAAAATACCTAAATCAAACTCTTCATCATACTTATATAATATTTCCTTATCATTACCATTTAATACTCCAATTTTATTATTATTCTTTAAATACATTAAAGCATCATCTAAACTATCTAACTTAACATCAGCAAAAGTATCATCATAATCTATTTTATTGGGATTATATCCCGTAATCTCAGCATACGTTCTTACTCCTAAAACCTTAAAAATATCATTTAGCTCGGTTAATTTACTATATTGATATTCATTTATTAATCCCGGTATCTGCACCGTCACAAACTTATTACCTATCTCATTAACTAACCTTATATATACATAGTTAAACTCACAACCAGGTATAGCCTGATTTAACATGCGCATTCTTTTATTACTATTACCCTCTAGTTTTACATTAAAAATACTAGCTAAAATACTTTCAACCGTGCTTCCATGACTACCTAATCCAATAACATCATTACCATTAATATCTTTCTTCGAAACATTATATACTCCAATACTTTGTTTATCAGTTATTAAAATAACTCCTCCCAGTCCTTCTGGAATACTATTATTAAAACCTTGATAATATTGATTACTATCTTGATAAAATTCTTCTAAATCTAATCTCTTCATCTATATCCTCCATCTAAATTTTAACACATAACTACCTAATATTAAAATTTTCTTTCTTAAGTCTAGCCTACTTTTTTGAAGTTGTCTCCATTATACATAGAAAACGTACGTACGTCAATAGGCTTTATTAAATCATTTTAATTTTAGTAAACATTATCAAACATAGTAATATAATTAATTACTAATAATGCTATACGAAAAAAGAATCATAGTCTAACTACAATTCTTATAATTTCGTTCCAAAATGTTTTATTGGATTTGTTAATTGATATTTTTCACATTTATCGCCATTTAAAGTATATACTTTAGAACAACTATACTCTACTTTCGCATCTTTTTTATCATTTAATACACAAGTATTACCCGCTAATATATAACCATCACTACAAGTATACCCACTAATCGCATCCGTCGTAATCGTTGCTACACAATTATCTCCTTGTAACTCTAGTCCGCCAGCACAATAATATTTTGCCGTTGGTTTAACTGATGATGATTTAAGACATTGATTACCATAAGTTTGATATCCTGATGGACAGTTATACTTAACTATCGCTGGAATCTCTGTCGTAGTAACACACTTTCCATTTACTAAAGTTCCCTTAGAACAACTTAGATTATCATTCTTTTTACTAGCGTCTCTAAAGCATTGAGTCCCACTCTTAGTATAACCCGATGGGCAAGTACAACTTGTTGTTGTCTCACTACATCCTGGCATATATGGATACCACTTACAATAAGGATTATCACTTCCTGTAGTCGTACAAGTAGCTTGAACATAACACTTATTACCTATTAAAGACTCATTACTACCACACTCATAACCCCCACTACTAACACTCGGATTACTATACTCTGTCTTAACACATTTTTGATTACTTAAAGTATAACCCGATAGACAACTATAACTACTTGAAGCCGTCTTAGTACTTACTGTCGAACACTTATCATCATAAAAAACATAACCCGAAGGACACTCATAAGTAGTAGCGGCTTTCGTACTCTGCTCAGTTACACACTTATTCCCTTCTAATCTACCTAACCCCGCACATTGATATTGCGGTATCGCATCAATAGTATCATTTTTCAAACAAAACTTATCTTGCAAAGCATAATCATCATCACATATATACTTCACATTAGCATCCACTGACTTTAAAGTCTTACTACACATATTATCTTCATTTAACGTATAGCCTTCCCTACAAGTATACCAACCCCTAACACAAACCCCAAAGTTATTAACATATCCTTCATTACATTTCTTGGTACTAAAAACACAACCCTTTAAAAAAAATATTAGTAAAATAACTAAAATAATAACCATAATCTTCTTGGCATTATCAATATAAAACTGTTTATCTAACAATTTATCTTTTAACTCAACCAAAGGTCCTTTTATCTTCTCTTTAATTAATCCTTTAACCTTACTTGAAGACTCTTTATTATCCGAAGAAGCCTTAGTATCCTTTGTATCCATGACCAAAGTTTCAGTATCATAAATACTAACCGTCTTATTAAGATTACTCAAAGTACTTTCTTTATCACTATATTTCTTATCCCTATAATGCCTCAAAGCATTAGCCATCATATAAGGATCATTATAACGATACGTATCAGTATAAGAACAAGCCTTCAAAATAATATTCATTAACTCCGGTTCGACTCCCTTTATCGGAGTCATATCTCTTCCAGCCATCCTAAATTTTAAAGCCTTCGTATCACTAACAAACAGACTAACAAAAGGTAACTTGCCCTTATTTAATAACTGATACATAATAAGTCCCAAAGCATAAGTATCACATTTATTAACAACTAACTTTTGATAATAAACTTCCGGAGCAATATATAAACTATTACTTTGATAATTATCAACCTTAAAATCTCCTATTTTATACTTACCATCACTACCAATAAAGATATTACTAGGCTTAACATTACCATGAATAATATTACACTTTCTTAAAGAATCTAATCCTTCACAAACATCAATACCCAACCCAATAATTTCTTTAGTACTCATATTACGATTCATAAAATCTTTTAAACTTTGAGTTACTAAATCCATTCGAATATAAATATCATACCCAATTCCATCTTCATGAGCTTCTTCATAATAATCATAATAATTTAAAACATACTGATTACCATATTTCTTTATTGTCTCAATCTTTACTTTTATATCATCTAAGATTTCTCTATAATATGCATTAGCATCCTCAACGCCCTTAATAACTCTTCTCTTTATTAAATCATCTATTTCATGATTATTCCTAGGAAAACTAATATATTTAACCGCATAATACTTATTAACCCCATTAATATTTTTATAAACTTTATAAACTTTACCATTGGCCCCTTCACCAATTAAGTCCCCTATCTGGTAATTATCCCATAATACCTTTTTCATAAATCACCTTCTATCATTTAATTGTTTTCTTAATAAGAAATAACACGCTAGTAATATTACTATTCCCATTATAATAATTATTTTTACATCATTCATAAAGTGGGTCTTCGTAAAAAGAAAATAATCTTCTACTTCTCTTACATAACTTGGTTGTAGTTTTTGAATCTCATTAGGTAAGCTATTTAAATCACAACTAATACCAAATAACTGAATAGCCCATCTATCTAAGACAAATACCGATAATTTTTCTAATACCCCATCTAAGGGTAAGAACGAACCATTTAATACTAATTGGGGAATCAAAGTAATTGGTGCTAACATTACCGCGTTAGATGAATTTTTTGATATAGCTGATAAGAATAACCCCAAACATGTTGAGCAAACAGTTATCAAAAAGAAACATAAAGTCATTTCTAAAGGCCAACTAGTAATAATTCCTTCATTTGGTACAAAGCCAAAGAAATACATAAATACAAAAATAAATAAAACCGATTGAATAAAACACAAAATAATTTGAATAAATAACTTCGAAGCAAAGTACGCAGATAACTTCAAATCCGCCATATATTCTCTTTTTAAAATGGCTCGTTCTTTACATATAACTTGAATTGAATTTAAAGTACCTAGCCAAATGGCTGCAATAGTCATTGCAAACAGCATCATCTTCGTTGTTTCATATCCTTCAAACATATCCTCCGGTGCTACTAACGCAAACATATACGCAATAAATGGTGATTGAAATAATAACAAAAGTAACATCTGCTTATCATTTATAATTGTCTTGGCATATCTTTTTGATAACGTAATAAATTGATTCATAAATGATCGATTATTCTTTCCCTTTTTCGTAATTGAATCACTACTCTTACGTACTACTACTGTTTCAAAATACCCCGAAGCATTATACTTATTATACCAATAATTTACATCATCACTTAATAAATTATAAATATCTACAAAATCATTAACTCCAAAAAACTCTAAAGTATCCTTAGGAGACCCCGCAAAGCAAAGCTTTCCGCCTTCACCAAAGAAACATATTTTATCACATAAATGTAAATTCAAAGTATTATGTGTAACTAAAATAATCGTCTTCCCACTAGCGGCCATCTTCTTTAAAATATGCATTAAACTACGTTCTGTCCCTGGATCCAACCCACTAGTTGGCTCATCTAAGAAAAATAATTTAGGATCAGCTAAAAGCTCAACCGCAATACTAGCTCTCTTCCTTTGGCCACCCGAAAGATTTCTAATCATAACATCTTTTTTCGTCGTCAACTCAACTATCTCTAATACTTCTTTAATACGTTGTTTCTTCTCTTCTAAGGACGCATCATCACTCATTCTTAAATTAGCTGAATACTTTAACATATCATATAAAGTTAAATCTTTAAATACTATATCATCTTGGGGTACATACCCAATAATCTTCTTTAATACCGAATAATTCTTAAATAAATCATTTCCATTGACATACACATGTCCACTAGTTGGTTTTGATACGCCACTAATACAGTTCATAAATGTACTCTTACCAGCACCAGAACCACCTACCAAAGCTACAAACTCTCCCGGTTTAATGGCTAAATTAACATGATAAGAAATATCTCTTTTCTTTCCTTTAACACTAACGGTTTTAACAATATCAACCGCATCAACCCCAACTCCCTTATCATACATCTGATAAAGAATTCTATCATGCACATATATTAACTTCGCATCCGCAATTAAAATAACATCTCTATCTTTTAAAGTAATTGCGCCTCCTAACAAATTACCATTAATTAAGATATTATTACTCATATCTGCCGGTGCTAAAACATACTTATCATCTTTTTTATAAATATTAGCAATATTTAAAGGAACACTAACATGGTTTAAAACAATATTACTCTTAGGATCTCTTCCTATTTTCGTAACCTCAACAGAATTCAAATCATATTGTTGCCATTCGTCTAGGTTCTCTCCTAAAGTTAAAATCATAATAACACCCATAGCCAACGGATTAGCTGGATTATCTATTTTTATCGCATCACCATCTTGTAAATACGTCTCAATAACTTTTGTATTATTTACAAATAGCCCATTAACACTGTTATTATCCACAATTCTAACTTTATTATCCATTAACTCAAAAAAGCCATGATATGGCGATACCAATAACGAATTTAAGACAATATCATTATTCGTACTACGCCCAATTAATATTCTTTGTTTTTTAAATTTATTTAACACAATATTTTGAACTCTATCTTCTTCAATTATTGTAACTGTATACTTAACTTCTTTACCCATCTATTAAGACACCTACTTCGCTATCGTACCATTTAATTATAACATCACTAGACTTCTAAATCAATTAAGAAAGAAACAAAAAAGTGAGGAATTTAACCTCTACTTAAATAAGTTTTTAAAGAAATTTTTAATGCCACTAAAGAACCCGCCTGAGTTAGAATTACTCGTAGCATCTTGTGTTTTCATTCCAAGTTCTTCAACAAAACTATTAACCTTAGCAGTATATTCATCTTTATGTTGACCAACAATTATAAAAGCATGTGGTGAATCATCTGGACGATATTGTAAAATAACATTACTATTATTAATTACTGTATCTGCATTACTTGGTGGTACTGTTGTATCTTTTCCGCCATGAATTACCATTACTTTAACGTTGTTATCTGCCATACGATTATTACCAAAAGCATCTTGGTAGTTTCCAAAATTATCACTATTTAAACCAGTCTTAATTAAATCTCCTGTTAAAACCGCTTTAATTAAAGAATTAGCAATATTATTGTTATTTCCATTTAACTTTAAACCACCTAAACTACCTAATGTATTATTCGCACTATTATTTGAACCCCATGACTCAAAGCCACGTCCATTACCAAATAATGATTGCGATGCACTAGAAATATTATTAGATGAGCCACTAGTACTAGGAAGCATTGAAGTAATTATACCAGTCATCGAAGTATAACCACAATCATCTACTACTCCCACTACTTTTTTAGTTGATATAGCTGGCATTACTCCAAGACCACTAACATTTAAACCACCCATGGTTAAACTTTGAATCGTTGTCGCACCACCTAAAGAAACCCCATGAACAATAATTTTTTCCGGACTTCTACTAGAATCTATTTCACTACTTGAATTTAGAAAATCTAACCAGTTCATTACATCAAGACTTTCTAAGAAGCCCATAGCAACACTACCTTTACTACTACCAAAACCTCTTAAATCAATCGCTAAAACATTAACATTATTATCTAAATACATCTTACCTACAGCATTAGCCATTGATTCAGCGCTCATCATATTACCATGAACTAATAAAGCCCAATTATGTGTTTTCTTCTTTGCATAATAAATATTCGCATGTAACTTGACACAATAACTATCAGCACTTTTACCCGTAGCTCCCGCAAACTTACAAACATTAGCCGAATCCATAGTTACTTCTTTATCGGCTTTTAATTTACTACCACTAAATATTCCAAGTATCTTATCAAATAACGAACTTAAACTTAAAGTCATATTATTATCAGAAATAACATTCTTACTTTGATATTCAACCCTCTCCGTTACAATCGTTCTAGAATCCTTAAAATACATCTTACTCCCAATTAATAAACTTGCTCCTGCTAGTAAAGATGTCGTTATAATCACATTTTTCTTTTTATTAAACTTAAACATACACCCACTCCTCTACACTAAAATAATACCACATTTAATTTTAAGTAACAAGTTTTATTTAAAGAAATCTCTTTTATTAAATGGGGCACTCATAAATCTTAAAGATGCTTTTGTATTAGTTAACCACACAAATCTAACATTATAATCATTACTTCTAAATACTTTAGCCATTTCTAATCCAAAGCCTCTTGCTGAACCAGTTATTACAGCACTTTTCATATTTCTACCTTCTTATATATGACCTTTAATAAATTAAGCATAAAAAAAAGTCCCGTAATGGAACTTTAATATTCTAATGGTAGCCTGTATGGAATTCGAATCCATGAATGTTGCCTTGAGAGGGCAATGTGTTAAGCCACTTCACCAACAGGCCATAACTTGTCTAAGACATTAACATTTTACCATTTATTATTTGTTTTGACAAGCTTAAGTCTATTATATAAGAGAAAGTTTTGGAAATATTTTTCCAAAAGTACCAAATTTTACTGAGTTTTGGAAATTTTCTTCCAAAAATATTTGTCTCTAGAGACTTTAAACAAAGCCAATTATTCAAATTGCTATTTTTTGCCGTATATATGGGCATTTTTAGAACTATTTCACGTTTTTGGCACCACTTTTTTAGCAAAGTTTCACGTTTTTGGCACGACTTTTTGACAAAAGTTACACGTTTTTGGCATCACTTTTCGAAAAAATCAGCCTTTAGCTGACTCTTCTTAATCCTCAACATCAATATTTTCTACCACTTCATCATTAATAATATTAGAAACCCAAGTACTAACAGTTTCTTTATTATTGTACTTAGCAATATAAAATTGGGGCGAAGCAATAATCGTATGTTGTGTTACTTTATCATTTAAACCTAAATTATTATTCCATATATAGTAGTAACATCCCTCTAACTTAGAATACTCCCTTAGAAAAGATTTTAAGTTACTTTCAAAAACTGATGTCGCCTTTGAAGTAGTTTCAAACTCCCCATTATCCAAATAATTTTGATACTTCGTAAGAATATTATCTTTATTAGAGCAAACAAACATCACCTTAGTATTGGGATACTTATCCTTAACATTTTTAATACTATCCAATATTAAATTATCACTTTTTACAATATTTCTTATATCTTCCGGACTATTCCAAACATCTTTTAAAATACTTGACCACTTATCCGTAATTAATAAAGAAGCATCAATTAAAAGACTAAAATCTAAAACTCCAGGAAAATATTTTTTTCTTACTACCGGCATCAACATAGAAACCGCAAACCCACCTGCCGAATAGCCAGCTATAACTACCCTTTTAGTATCTTTTAAGTACTTCAAAACCATATCCATATACTTAATAAAGTTAGAATAGCCATAATGATATAAAACCTTCTCACTACCTAAAACATCCTTATAATGATACTCATTATTACCAACATGCATATCCCCTGTCGCATAGGGAATTAGAAGTATTGTATAATCTTTAAACGGATTATCATGATTACTACTAGTTATTCCAAAATGTTCCAACCCATCTAAAGGTCTTTTAGCATAATAAAAGCCATCTTGCAAATAATCCATATCATAACTAGCCGTAAAACTATCAATACTTAACCCACCACCATAAAAATAGATTAAAATCTTGCTCGTATCCTGTGCCTTTATTAAACCATGCCACTTACTTCCGTCCGCATTCACCCCACCATCTGGTGATACCTTGTACCACTTGCCAATATCCAACTTACCCTCTAACTTAGGATTAGTTAAAAACTTTGACAAAGCCCCTAACGTAATCCCCGTTATAATTAATCTTTTCTTATTTTTCTTCATTCTTACCTACTTTTTCATATATCTAATTGTAAAAACTGTCCCAACCCCTAAAGTACTTGTAACACTTACATTACCATTATCTTTCTCAATTATCTGTTTAGCCAAAGAAAGTCCTATCCCAAAACTATTACTACTCGAATTACTTCCCTTATAAAATCGTTTAAAGACATTCTTCATATCCATATCACTCATACCTAAACCATAATCTTTAACCGTAATCTTCGTAAACAAATCATTATCTTGAACTATAATAGAAACCTTACTATTTTCCTTCGAGTACTCAATACCATTCTTAATTATATTAGTTAAAGCTTCGCTTTCCCAAGTCTCATCCCCCATAATATTCAAAGTACTATCACAAACAATATCAAGTCCGACATTCTTTAAATCACCAATAACTCCCAAATTATCTTTAATACCATCAAGTAACTTTCTTAAATTAATCTTCTCTTTCTTAAACTCAATTGTATTTGTATCTAATAAAGATAACTTTAATAAAGAGTAAACTAAAAAATTAGTATTAACTACCTTCCTATGAATATTAGTTAACAAATCATGCGTTTCTTTCTTATCCATATTCCCATTTAAAATCTTATCCGTCATTAAAGTAATACTTGTTAATGGTGTTTTAAGTTGATGTGATATATCTTCTAACGACTTCTTTAAGTTATTCTTATCATTCTCTAAATTTATCGTTTGTTCATTTAAACTAATCGCTGTTTTATAAATTTCATCTTTTAAGTAAGAAAACTCATCCTCATAATAATTTTTAATATCTAAATTATAATTATGATTATTTATCTCTTTAAGATAATTAGTAATCAACCTTATTTTTTCTTCTTCTCTTTTTTTATATATTTTTAAGTACCAGAATATCATTAATATATAAATAACTATCAAACTTAGATTAGTAATTATAAGTATCTTATTTATATTATTATTTATACTTGCTATAGGCATCTTACTTAGATATATTCCATATCTACTTAGATTATCTTTAGAATAATTAGTACTATTAATAATCGTAATTAAATCACTCTCACTTATATTGGGATACTTACTACTAACTTCATTTAATATATTAGCCACTATAATATCATTATTCTTCCTATACTCCCAAAACAACACATAATTACTAAAAATACCCAAAGTAAGAAATACTAAACTAACTATAATAATCCTCTTATATAACCTTATTGTATCTTTATCTTTCTTCATTAATCCTATATCCTATTCCCTTATACGTAATTATTATACTACTATCTAACTTCTCTCTTATCCGTTTAAAATAGACTGTCAAAGTATTATCATTAACATCATTTCCTGTCCATTCCCAAATATGTTCTAGTAAAGTCTCTCTAGTTATAGTTTTATTAAGATTATTTATCAAAATAAAGAGTAATCTTGTTTCTAAACTAGTAAGCCTTATCTCAGTATCATTTTTAAATAACCTTAAATTCAAAGTATCAAAAGTAAATTCTTTTATTTTAATAATATTAGTTTTATTATGTCTATCTATTATTTTCCTAATTCTAATTAGTAATTCTTTAGTTAAGAATGGCTTAGTTATATAATCTTCGGCTCCTAAACTTAGTCCTTTTACAATATCATCTTCTAAGTCCTTAGCAGTTAAAAATATAGTTGGTATTTCTCTTTGTTTAATGTTCATTTTATAAAATTCAAACCCATCTCCATCCGGTAAAGCCACATCTAAAATTATTAAATCTAAATTTTTATCTAAGTATTCCTTACTTTCTTTTATTGATTTTGCACTTAGTACTTGGTAATTATTTTGTTCTAAAATATCCTTTAAGTTATTTAAAATATCTGCTTCATCTTCAATTAATAAAATCATAAGAATCTCCCTTTAATGCCTTTATTATACTATAGATTATCCCTTTTTTATACATAATTCCTATATCAAAAGAAAAGAAAACTAAATGTTCTCTTTCCTAATTGTTTCAATAATATTTTGTTCATTTATCTTAGATATTGAATATCTCATAATAACTAAAAGTAAGATAAAGACACAAATACTAGCAATTAATATCTCTTTTATAGGTATACTATAAGCAATATACATCGAGCCACCCGAATTAAAAACCTTATATATTAAGTATGATAACAATATTCCAATTGGAATACCAATAAATAACGCTTTAACCCCATAGAAAATACTTTCTAAACTAACCATCCTATTAAACTCATGCTTAGTCATACCAATACTTCTTAAACAAGCAAATTCTCTTTTTCTTAAATTCATACTAGTAGTTATAGTATTAAAGATACTAGTAATACCAATAAGAGAAATAACCGTAATAAATCCATATAAGAATATAGCCATCAAAGTAAAAATAGAATTCATCGTCTTTGCATTTTCTTCATAATTATATAAATCATAATCATCATCTTTCAAAACTTCATCTATTTTATCTTGTAGTTTCTTAGGGTTCTTACTATTTATCCTTAACATTGTTCTTGTATTAGGGTTATGATATTCAATCTTACTAGCAGCATTATCACTAACTACTAACAAAACACATGATTTTTCACTTATCCCAAATGGTAATTTATCAGTTATCTTAGCCACTTCTAAGTTATATTCTTTATTATCTACCGATAATTTTAAAGTAGTATTTTCTTTAACATCTAAAACATCAACCATCGTTGGAATTGACTTATTACCTTGTTGAATATATTCTTTTACAATATTAACTACAATCGCGGCATTATCTGCTACATTAGAAAGTCCAAGCGACTTCAAGTAATTTTTAAAAGCATGTTCTCCAACATAGAAAATTGAAGCATAAACCTTCTTAGTATCTTTACCCTCATAATAATTATTAATATCAAGATATTCTTTTGTTAACTTAACATTATCTAAAGATATCTCTGCAGGCATTGAATCAATAAACCCATAATCAATAACGTCTTCACTACTTAAAATAGTATCTAACTTACTCTTACTAATAGAATCTTTAAGGTACGCTAATGATAAATTATAATCCATCGTCTTAACTTCCATATCTATTGAATCAAAAGCAATATTTAAGAAAGCTGATAACCCAATAAATACACTAACACAAACAACAATAGCAATAACAGTTGGACGATATTTCTTACGATTTCGTTTTATATTCTTATAAGAAATAACTCCTCCTATCCCAAATAATTTATTAATAATTTTTGGAGTTCTAATTCTTTTTTTATTTATTACTTCGGCACTATTTTTTAAGGCTTCAATAGGAATAATCTTGCCTGATTTCTTGGCACTTCTATGGGCTGATAACATAACTGTAGTAAAACCAAGAATAGAAGCAAATAAAATACTTAACCATGAAAATTTATAAACTAAGTTTAGAGTTAGCATTGAACCTAAGAAAATATTACTAATAATAATTAAGATATAACTAGCTAGAATACCACATATAATACCTAGAGGTACCCCTATTAGAAAGAGAATAAATGCTTCATAATAAACATTATGTTTTATTTGCTTACTAGTCGCCCCAACACTACGTAACATCCCATATTGTCTAACTCGTTCACTTATTGATATATCAAAACTATTTCTAATACAGAATACAGAAGATACAACAATAATTATTAAAACAATACCAATAACCATACCCATTGATCTAGTTGAAGATTCTTTGAATAAACCAGTTTCTAAAGATATTAAATAAGAATTAACTTCTAAATCATACTTAACATTATGCATTTCATCTATTACTTTAGTAGCTTCTTCCTCCGTATCCCATGTTCCTTCAACATACTTTCTAAATGTTTCTGTACTAACTCCTACTATACCTGCAGAAACTTGATACCTATTATTTAAACCCTTTTTAGTATATAAAGAATAAACATCATAATACCCTGTATCAAAGTTATCTAAGTAAGTAATTACTGTATATCCTGGAGCTGAATAAGGTTCAATATTCCTACTTGGACGTTGCATTATCCCTACTATTGTATATTCCTTAGTTTTTACATTAACTAATGTTTCATTAGTATCAGTATCTTCTGGATCATAAGGGTTATATTGATCTAAACTAGTCCCATCATTTTCTCTAGTTCCAACATTCAAAGTAATTTTATCTCCGACATTATACTTAACACGTCCATTAGTCTCTAAATGCGTTGGTATAACTATTTCATTACTATTTTGAGGGACTCTTCCTTCTGTTAGATTAACAGCTAAATTTTTTAAAGCTGTATCATTATAAGCTTTAATATATAGATAAGGTTTATATTTATTTTTTATATTATCTAACTTAGCATAACCAATATTTTTAACAATAGAATTATCTTCTATCATTCTATTTTTCTCAAAGTACTTTAAATCACTCGCCGGTACATTAGCAAATTCATAGTGATAATTACCCTTTAAATTTATTTCATAACTAATTAAAGTTTCTCTAAAACTCATGAAAAGAGACGCTACTGCAGTCATTAAAGCCACCGATAATACAATACCAATAATTGTTACTAACGTTCTTTTCTTATTAAGTTTAAGATTTTTGATTGTCATATTATTTAAAAGTTTCATACTCTACTCCTTAATATGACCATCTTCGATAGTTATTACTCTATCGGCTTGGGCTGCTAACTCTAAGTTATGAGTTATCATAATAATCGTTTGTTTATATTTTTTATTAGATAGCTTTAATAACTCCATAATTTCTTCACTAGCCTTAGAATCTAGATTTCCTGTTGGTTCGTCTGCTAAGATAATTGCTGGATGAGTTATTATTGCCCTACCAATTGAAGTTCTTTGTTGTTGTCCTCCGGATAATTCATTAGGTAAGTGAGTTCTTCGATTCGTTAACCCCAATGTATCTAATAATTCATTTAATTCTTCTTTATCCACCTTTTTACCATCTAACTCTAAAGGTAAGACAATATTTTCTTCAACGTTTAAAATAGGTATTAAGTTATAAAACTGATAGATAAGCCCTACTTGACGACGTCTAAATATCGCTAAATTATCATCATTTAAAGTATAAATATCATTACCTTCAATAATAACTTTTCCTTTAGTAGGCCTATCTACTCCTCCAATTAAGTGCAACAAAGTTGATTTACCAGACCCACTATGACCCACAATAGCAACAAACTCTCCCTTATTAACACTAAATGATACATTATCTAACGCTACTACTTTATTTTCTTTCGTACCATATACTTTAGATAAGTTCTCTACTTTTAATATTTCCATAAAATCTTCCTTTCATGATTTAACTATATCTCTTGAAAGTGACTATTAAATGACTATTTTAAACTTTTATTATTTATATAAGAATTTATTTTATCTAATTCTATTATTCCTACTTTAGTACTTAACAATGTTTTATCATAATCTTGATAATTAATACCATACTTAGTAATTAAAGTATTATTTAAAGTATTTATTATCTCTATCTTAGTATCTTCTAATACATTCCAGTTTAATACTTCACAAGCTCTTTGTAATATAAAACATACTATTATATAATCTATATAATATTTATACTCTAAGTAGTTGTTACTAAACTTTGTATTCATTACTAAACTATCTACAATCTTAAAACAATCATATATATTCTCATTATAATCATAATTCTTAAAAGATATACCTAAACTACTCTTTCTATAAAAATAATCCCAATTATTCATTACTAATACTCTGTTAGAATTAAATAAAGCACTATAAGTAAATGCTACATCTTCCCACATACTATCTTCTACAAACCTTATTTTATTTAATATATCTCTTTTATATATCTTATTACAACTAGATGGTGATAAGTTAGAAAGTCTCTCAAAATCTATCTTAGTATTATATATATATCCTTTACTTCTTCCCATAAATTTTAAATCATTATCTAAATATTTACTATCTTTAACAAATAATATCCCTGTACTTACAATATCAGCATTATTATATTCTCCATTATTATACATATCTTCATACATTCTAGGGTTTATGTAGTCATCTCCATCAACAAACCCAATATATTCCCCAGTAGACAAAGATATTCCTAGGTTTCTAGTATATCCTACTCCCATATTCTTATTATTTCTAATTATTTTAATTTTCTCTTTGTATTTAATTTGATACTCTTTAAGAATGGTAAAGCAATCGTCGGTTGAACAATCGTCGATAGCAATTATTTCGATATTATCTAGAGTTTGCTTTAACACCGAGTTTAAGCAATCTCTAAGATATTTACTATTATTATATACAGGTATTATAATACTTACTTTTATTTTTTCCATGTCTTCATTATATAGCTATCTTTATTTTATGGCAAGAAAATTGTAAAATAGAAAGTCATAAATATTTCAAAGTTAAAATGTCATAGCTTTGTATATCTTTCACCATTAAAAAAGGTATGCAAATTTAATAATTTACACACCATATTTACAAGGTCTAGCTTTCATGCAAGGTTCATGTGATCGGCTACAGCCGACTTATTCTCCTTTTCTCTCACTTTATAGCACCTTCATACATCTATCATGTTTCTTATTAACCATTCTCTATATCATCATATTTAGTTTTTCCTGTTAATAAATCAGGTAGCGGCGCCGGCCTCACACTGACAAGGCAGCGGTACTTGAGTGACTATCCTACTTTTAGTTGATACGGAGATTTAGCTGTCCCTATTCCTACATCTGTTATTGAGATATTAGATTTCAGAAAAGCAGCCGGATGAATCCAATTGCCGGCGTTCGCACTGCTGTAGTAGACACTCCCGATCGCTTCCACATAGAAGACAAAGTCGCAGGTGTCCGAGACAGGCGCTAAAGTCCACTTACTACGAGTTAGGTAATTATTATTATATTGATAACAGTCATCTGCACCACCAATTTTTTTTGATAAACATGTTGCTCTATCGGTTGTTGAACCACCGGATGTAGCATATCCATAATCACTTGGGTATATTAAGCCTATTTTTCCTGTCCATGTACTGTATACAGTGGTTTCTCTTTCAGCAGCATAGTACGTATTAGCTGTCATTTCTTCTTCGCCTTCGCCCCCGCCCAAGTTCCATACAACGCTTTCTATTGCATTTCTTGTTAAATCATTTTTTAGTCCAGTTGAGGTAAAATCAATTGAAGTACATGTAAAATCTTCTCCACTAGCTACAGCAGCTGGTTGACAACCACTTGTTCCATTATAGTAAGAACCCATATTTTGATATATTGCTTGGCCATTACTATCTTTTACAACATTATTTTCTATTGTATATCCTGATTTCAAATAATTTGTTGGATTTAACATCATCATTAATTGACTATCTGTCCAGTCATTTGAACCGGAATCTGAAATTGAAGTGCCAACACCCTCTTTCTTATAATCCCAAGCAATTTTTCCCAAACTATCGTCTCTAATAATTTTAACTAAGTCTGCTTTAGAGCCATCTTCCTTAGTCATATTTTTAAACTCGCCAATAATACGCCACTTTTCACAGGTACTATCACTTTGATTAGAATAATCACTGCAATTGAAATATACATAGTTATTTGGGTTTGCACCAATATATCTTATATTATTATCTGGATCGTCAATGGCAATTTTAGTTGTATCAGTAATCTCCTTACCTAATATTTCAATAGGTGGCTCTTCTTCTGTAGCCGTATTAACAATAACAACCTTAGAACTAAAAGACTTAGAAGCCTCTGCTACCGTAACAGCTTCATCCATCCATAAATATAGAGAATAAGACTTAGATTTATTCGCACCTATTATATCAGTACCTAGAATATAAGCTTCCTTAGCGCCACTTATATCAACTTCAGCCTTCTTATCTAAAGAAGTTAATAAAGTAGGTGTACCACTCTTATCACCCTTAGTTAAACTAGTCTTAATCGCACTGCTACTCATAGTAGAAGTATTTAATACATCTAATGCAATAGTAACTTTAGAGTTCATATTGCAAGTATTTTTCAAAGTAAAAGTATAAGGTTTTTCCTTTAATCCTTCCTCATCACTAATAGGAATAGCGTCAATTAAGTTAATACTAGAAGACTCCGTAAATTCAATATCAAAACAAGAAGAATTAACAATATTTTGTTCCTTTTGGATAGCAGTCTTAACCCACATTGAATAACTAGTACCAATAATAATACTTCCAATAAGAAGTATTGATATAACCATTAATATTATTTTATAAGACTTTCTCATAAATAACCTCTCTATCTTTTATGACTTACCTTGTCATACACTACAATAACATATTACCACAAAATACTATTTTTGGGAATACATAAATTTTCCAAAGTATATAAAAAGACCATAGTCTAAATAACTATAATCTTACATATTTCTTAAAGTAGCGTGACAATTCTTAGTAACATCACTAATAATCTTATTAAAAATTATCATAACTTCATCTTCTTCTAAAGTACGATTACTATCTTGGAAAGTTAAATTAAACGCTAGTGACTTTTCATTATCTTTAACATTATCTCCCATATATACATCAAATACTTCTATATTAGAAAGTAATTTACCACCACTCTTCTTAATTTGAGCTTCAATACTACCAGCACTTATACTCTTATCTACAATAAATGCTACATCTTTCTTAATACTTGGATACTTAGTAATCTCTTTAAAACTCATTTTAGTTCCTCTAAACTTAAGAAGTTTATCTAAATTAATTTCCATAACATAAATATCATCTTTACTAATATTAGGCATTAATTTACCTAAAATACCTATATGTTCTCCTTGAACTACAATAGATGCACTTACTCCTGGATGTAACTCTTTAGGAATATTATCATCAACTACAAAACTATAACGATTCTTATAACCTAAATAATTTAATAATTCTTCAACAATACCCTTCAAAATATAAAAATCAACTTGTTTTTTATCTAACCCTAAAGTATATACTCCACTTAATAATACCGCTAACTTAAGTTCTTCTTGATAAATATTATCTTTCTTAAAGAAACCTTTACCCATTTCAAATATTGAAATATCTTTATAACCACGATTCTTATTATAATCATAAATATCTTTTAAAGAAGATATCAAACTATATCTTAATGTACTTCTATCTTCACTCATAGGGTCTTGTAATTTAACTTCTATAAAATTATCCGTAGTATACTTATGAACATCACTACTCTTAATTAAAGTATAACTTAAAGTTTCATTAAGCCCTAGTGATATCATTTTATTTCTAATATCTCTTTTAACTTTATTATATTTACCAATAACTCCTGTAGTAGTAGGAAGTTTACCTATAATTCTATCTATACCATATAAACGACCAATTTCTTCAATTAAATCTTCTGGTATATTAACATCTAATCTTCTAGAAGGTACTTTAACTATTAATTTATCCCCATCAATATCCACATCAAACCCTAAAGATTTTAATATATCTACTGATTCATTTAACGGAATCTTAATACCAAGAACTTTCTCTATCTTAATTATTGGTAACTCAATTACTTTATCAGTAACATTACTTTCATTAAATTCAACCATACCATGAGCGATACTAGCATCAGCATAACGTTCTAACAAAGCACAACTTCTTTTAATAGCCATATAAGTTCTTTTAGGATCTAAACCTTTTTCAAATCTTGTTGAAGCTTCGCTTCTAACAATTTTCTTTGAAGTACGACGAACCTTTACTCCATCAAATATAGCTGATTCAATAATAATATTCTTCGTATCATTTTCTACTTCCGTAGATAAACCACCCATAACACCAGCTAACCCAATAGCGCCATTCGTATTAGCAATAACAATATCTTCTTTAGATAAAGTTCTTTCAATATTATCTAATGTCGTCAAAGTCTCATTATCTAATGCATTTCTAACTATTAAAGTATCTCCTAGTCTATCAGCATCATAAAAATGTAATGGTTGACCCGTCTCTAACATAACATAATTAGAAATATCTACTACATTATTTATTGGTCTAATACCTGATGCTATAAGTCTATTTTTAATAAACGTAGGACTTTCTTTAATCACAACATTCATAGCTTTCTTAGCTAAAAACACACTACAATCTTTAGTCTCAACCTTAACATTAAAGCTATCATTAATATCATTATTATCTTCACTATATTCTAAATCAATATCTTTAACTTTCTTCTTATATATAGCTCCTAATTCATAAGCCATACCAAGTATACTTAATAAATCTCCTCTATTAGAAGTAAGTTCAAAATCAATTACTTCATCATCTAATTCTAAGTATTTAATAGGGTCTTCCCCAACAACAGCATCTTCTGGTAACTCATGAATACCATTAATATCTGCCTCACTTAAGAATTTATGTTCTAACCCTAGTTCTTTTATAGAACATAACATCCCATTAGAAACACACCCTCTAATTGTACTCTTCTTAATATCCCCACCAGGTAACTTTGCACCAACTTTGGCAACAATTACTTTTATTCCTTCACGAACATTAGGAGCCCCACAAACAATATCTAATACTTCACTACCAATATCCACCTTACAAACATGTAAATGATCAGAATCTGGATGCATCTCACACTTAACAACTTGTCCAATAACTAAATTAGTACAATTTATTAACTTTTCCGCACTATCATATTCATTACCCACATTAGTCATATCTTCAGCAATATCTTTTATTGTCAATTTAGGATCAATATCAATATAATCACTAACAAATTTTCTACTAAGCTTCATTAATCTTCATCCCTTCTATCAAACTGTGTTAAAAATCTAATATCATTACCATATATTGTTCTAATATCCGTAATACCATATTTAAACATCGCAAATCTATCCATTCCGGTACCAAAGGCAAAACCTTGATACTTTTTAGGGTCATACCCTGACATTTCTAAAACATGAGGATGTACCATACCAGCCCCTAATACTTCTATCCAACCAGTTTGTTTACATAAATTACATCCCTTGCCTCCACACTTAAAGCATGAAACATCAACCTCAACTGAAGGCTCTGTAAATGGGAAGAAACTTGGTCTAAATCTAACCTTAGTCTTCTCACCTAGAAATTTCTTAACAAATAATTCTAAAGTACCCTTTAAATCAGCCATCGAAATATCTTTATCAATTACTAATCCTTCAATTTGCATAAATTGATGAGAATGAGTAGCATCTTCATCACGACGATATACTTTACCCGGACATACTATCTTTAATGGACCCTTCTCTTGATTTTCTTCCATCGCATGAACTTGGGCTGTAGATGTTTGCGTACGAAGTAAATAATTTTCTACTTCATTTTCTAAATAGAAAGTATCTTGGGCATCCCTAGCTGGGTGACCTTTTGCAATATTTAACTTTTGAAAGCAATTCTCATCACTTTCTAACTCTACACCCTCATATACTGTATAACCCATTGAAGTAAATAAATCTTCAAACTCTTCTTGAATTCTTGACATAGGATGTTTACTACCCGTCTTAATCTTAGTTGCCGGTAATGTTATATCAATCGTATCTTTCTTTAATTTTTCTTGTAATTCTTTAGTTTCTAAGTAAGATCTTTTATCTTCTAATAAAGTATTCATTTTATTCTTAAAATCATTAATAATTTTACCATATACTTTCTTATCTTCAATACTCATCGTACTTAAACTAGCCGCTAAATTACTTATTTCTCCCTTCTTAGAAAAATACTCATTCTTAACATCTTGTAACTCTTTCATACTATTAACCATACTTATCTTATCATTAATAATAGTCTCTAAATTTTCTAATCTTTCTTTCATATATATCCTTTCTTTAGTATCGAAAAAAACACATCCTCCTAAGGACGTGTTTACTGCGTGGTACCACCTTATTTACTTCTCAAATATTTTAACGCATAAACTGCGGGATAATCCAGCTCCTAAGGTGAATTCATAACCTATTCTTTATAACCTCTCAGCACTTTGGTTAACTCTCTTAAAAGAATAATTAGTTATTACTATTTCTTAATCGACACTTTTTTAAATACTTACTTAGTATAGCATACTTTTTTTAAGAGAGCTATAAGTTTTTAGTATTTCTTCGTTATTTCTAATTTTTTTAACATTTCTTTTTCTTTATCTTGCATTTCACTTAAGTATTTATCATACTTACCTGGGGTATAATCCATTAAACACTGTACTAATAGATTTCGATAATCACTTAAAAATTCTTCTCCTTTTAAAACATCTTTAAACCCTCTAACATCATACGTTAAAAAGTCATATAACTCTTTATAATAAACTTTATCAACATCAACCATCTTTATTCTATTAAATCTCTCAGTATTATCATAATACATATTATTAGTACTATAAGTTATATAAAAATACTTTAACATAAAAGACATTATCTCATTATAAACCTGTGGATTTTTTTCTTTTATTAAAGTTAATTTATAACCTCCAAGACTAGCCAAAATATCCTTAGAAAAAGTCCCATTAGCTATAAATCTCATATATATATAAAACTCCAGTGGACTTGTTATCTCACTTCTTACAAAGACATCACGTAATTTAACAGTTTGTTTAAACTTTTCCATATTCTCTAACTCAGCATCAATATCTGGATGTAAGTATGTATAAACCCTTCTCACATTATTATTCTCTTCATATAATTTCAAAGTATCAGTATAATCATAATGATCTTGGTATTCAAATTCATGTTCATCAATAATATTCTTTATCCACGAAGTTAAATAATCTCTATCTTTATCTTTAAAAAACACAATATACAAGTAGTCATGACTATCACTATTAAAAATATCATACAGAGTATCAAACGTATCATCATTATCCGTATCATAAAGTTCCTTATGATAATTAAAGTACTCCAAAGCCATTAACTTAGCATCTTTCTTAAACTGTTCTAAATCATGTTCAAAATCTAAAATAAATGATAACTTAACACTTCTTAATATCTCTTTTTGTTCTTTTTTAGTATTATCTTCACTACCATTATACAAGCGATATCTTTCCCATACTTTATTAACAATATACTCTAATGTATTTTCATAGGCCATACTACCCACCAGCCCTTCAATTAGAAGTATATCATAGTTTTCTAACTTTGTTCTCTATTTTTTTAAACTTCTAGCTAAATTCCTTACTTCTTCCTTTTCTAAAAAAGTATCTTCTTCTTGATATTTTCTTATTACATCACGTAAGTTAACTTGTGGTATCTTAGATACTGAAACACCCATATATTGATACTTCAAATAATCTAAATAACACTCAACATCTTGATTACTAGAAACCTCTAAGTATTCCTTGATTAACTTTCTATTAATATCATCATCCGTACTTATCCCATATCTAAGTGGTTCTGTTAAATCTAAGTTAAACTCTTTAGCAAACTTCATTCCTCTAAGAGCGCCATACTTTAAGTCCCTACTAATTACCTCACCCATAATAGTATTTAATAACCCTTTCTTAAAGTACTCTTGTTTCTCATATTCTTTAATAACTTCTAAAATATTAAATGGTGTCTTTTCATCATATAAAACAATATTATTTTCTTTTAATATATTAACGATTTCTTTTAAGTTTTTATTCAAAAACATTGTTTTATCTAAATTTGTATTATTCTCTACTACACAGACAACTTTTAAATTTTCATCTACTTTCATAGTAAGAAGAATATCTCTATCTACATCATCCCTTACCAAAACCATATTTCTTTTATTTACTGGGCCCTTTAAAACAAAGTCTAAATATTCATTTTGATTAGTCAAAAGTCTATCTATTTTAGTACTTGGCTTACTATCACTTTCTAATACTTCACTAGGATATCTTAAAGTATACCAAGTAGCCATAACATTAATAAACTTTTGTAATTCAACAATATCCATATCTTCAAAGTAATTATTCTCTATTACCCAATTATTAAAATACTTTCTCTTTTCTTCTAAAGTTACATCTTTATTATTAATAATTCTCTCTATTCTTTCTTTTAATCTTTTTAATTTATTTTGCATATAATCATCTTCTTCCATAAATAGTTATAAAAAACCTCGTTACCAAGGTTTAATCTCCCCTTAAAAGGGCTATATAAGTATACCACTTATACCTTTAGAAGTAAATTAGCAATAAATCTTCTAATCATAACATTTTTTCTTAAATCATGTTATAATATACTCCATGGCAGGTGATATTAATGTTAGAACTAATAACGGCATTACTTATTTTATTTTTACTTACAAGACCAATAATCTTAATTCCTACAATAATTGTTATAATCTTAATATATTATCTAAAAATAAGAAAATATAATAACAGTTCTTACTACAAGATTACTAAAGCAAGTTATTTTGGCATCAAATTTGACAAAGGAAAATATGGTGAATATTTAATATACAAATATCTTATGGG
>CALBBI010000036.1:0-22096 GCA_937926935.1 uncultured Bacillota bacterium | reverse complement strand
TACTCATCCAAGTACAGAAGATAGAATTGAAGCACTAAGAAACTTGAAATAATAAAAATAATGATATTTTATGTAATTCATCATCAGGGGGAATATTTTCAACATTGGCTATTGGAATATTAAATAATGGTGGTTATGTTTGCGGATGCTCTTTATATTATGACAATAAAAAAATTAACATTAAACATATATTAATCGATAATCCAAAAGATATAAATAAGTTGCAAGGTTCTAAGTATGTGCAAAGCAACATAATCGAGGTTTTACCATTGATTAAAGAAAAATTAAATGATGGCAAAACTGTATTATTTTCCGGAACACCTTGTCAAGTTGCGGCTTTAAAAAGTTATTTAAAGAAAGACTATGACCATCTTTATACAATAGATATTGTTTGCCATGGTGCACCAAATCAAAAAATATTTTTAGATTATATAAAATATGTTGAAGATAAATACAATGCTAAAATTACCAATGTGGTTTTTAGAGATAAAAAGTATGGTTGGGCTGTTTTTGGAAGCTTAAGCGGCTACTACCTAAAAAATCATAAAGCATTTCAAAAATCATTTTCTCCTTATGAAAGTTCGTATTATTATTTTTTTAAAAATGGTTATATGTATAGACCAAATTGTTATAAATGTCAATTCGCATGTTTAAATAGACCAGGTGATTTAACAATTGGTGATTATTGGGGAATCGAGCAATACCATCAGTCTTTTTATAATAAAAAAGGAAATTCATGTTTAATAATAAACACACTTAAAGGTGAAAATCTTATTAAGTCTAGAAAAGATGATTTTAACTTCATTGAAACGAGGTCAGAGTATATTCTAAAAGATAATTCACAACTCAGACATCCAACAACAGAGCCATTAGAAAATTATAAAATAATGCAAGAATATTCATTAAAAGGATACAAAACAGTTGAAAAGAATTTTTTGAAAATATATGGAAAAATTAATGTTTTTAAAAGAAAATTGAAAAATGTAATAAAAAAATTTTTGAAAAAGTAATTGTTATAAATTGCAAAATGGAAAGTCGTAAATATTTTAAAGTCAAAAAGTCACAACTTTTAAGTGATATTGTTCTTTTTTATTTATTTATAATCTATTATGGAATTTATAAATTTTTATTTTTGCAATTTAATGCGAAATTTTTTATTAAGAATTGATTTTTTACTGGAAGGATGGCTTTGAAAAAAGCTGCCTTTTTTGTGATTATAAGTAAAATTATAATATTTTTGAGTGATATTTATGGCCGTATGCTATTTAACAAAGCTTAAGAAAAAAATTATAATTGTAAATATAAGAAGAAAAATAGTGTCATCGCAGTAATAGGTGAATATGCAATTACAACGAAATGGAACAATATAAAAATGGTACAATGATTATTATAATACTCAGTATAAAAAAGGAGATATCTTGATAGTTGATTTTAGATCAAAATGAATTGCCTTTCAAAGAAAGCAAGTTATTCCTGCGTTAAAGAATTATATGGCTCAACTGCTTGCAATAGTCTAATTAAAAAAGAAAAATTAGATGCACTATTCAAGGCAATATGCTTGGAAATAGCTAAAAGAATAATTGATGTTATAATAAAGAAATGTTAAGAAAATGAAAATAAAAGATTAATATGGTTTAGAAATCTACTAAAGAATCTTTATGTTGGCATTGTTAATCAATCAAAATACCCAATATCTACAGAAAATGTTAAAAAGAATAAACAAAAAAATGTGCAATAGCCCTAATTGTGCATTTTGTCTTATAAATCACAGTATTAGTTATTTTGATTTGCATTGATATTAATTTATGCTATTATATTTACAAAGAAAGAGGTAACTATATGGAAAAATTCATTATTCTTTCAAAAGAAATGACAAACGAATATGTAGATGAATCAAATAATAAGATGTATGTTTTACCATTAGACACCAGAATAAACCTAATAACAGGTGAGAACAATAGTGGCAAAAGTAGATTTATGCGAAATTTAATCCTAACAAGAAGTAATGTCTTCAAGCAATTAAGACCAGGCTATGAGTCAACATTTAATTATGACATTAGTCTAAATAAAAGTGCATTTCAAAGCATTAAAGAACAAGACAAAACTATTGGCAATATAGTTGAAAAAGCTTTGAAAGAAGCTAATGAAATCAAAAATAAAAATCTTTTTCTCAAATTAGAAGACATTTTAGAAAAAACTATTGATAGTCAACTTGCTGAAAAAGATACTTTAAATGATGTAAAAAAAGTCCTATATATACCATTATTAAGAGGAATAGAAGGCTTTTCAAGATACTTTGAAAACAATAGCACTATAAGCACAATCAAGATGACTGCTGTTGAGAGTAATGCTCTAACAAAATATATGAATCAAACCAATGAAGTATATTTAAATAAAATATCTGGTGATTATAAAATTGATAAAAAAATAGTATTTACTGCCGAAACATTATACGAAGATATAATAAATATTTTATTGGGTGGTGAAGAAAAGAGAAAACAATTCCATGAATTTGAAAAATTCATGAGTGATAACTTCTATGAAGGAAAAAGCTTTGAAATAACTCCAGATATTTCTAAAAAAATACTTCTCGTCAAAATTGCTGATGATAAGGAATATGAAATATATAATTTAGGAGATGGCATTAAACAATTAATATCAATATTATATCCAATATATCTTCATAAAGACGAAAATTTTTACTTTTTTATTGAAGAACCAGAGATAAATATTCATCCTGGTCTTCAAAGAAAACTTATGGATATATTATTATCTGATACTTTTAAAAAGCATAAATATTTTATTACCACTCATTCAAATTCCATTATTGATATTATAAATTATAGTGATAATGTAAGCCTTTATAAAATTAAAAAAGATGAGAACAATTTTAAAATTTCTAAAACTGAAAAAGACTTTGTTTCTGTTTTAAATGAACTTGGTGTATCAACATCATCAGTATTTTTATCAAATTGTACCATATGGGTAGAGGGAATAAGCGATAGAATCTATTTAAAAAAGTATTTAGAACTTTACTTCAAAAAATATAATATAAACAAATATAAAGAAAATATTCATTACTGTTTTATAGAGTATGGTGGTGGGAATATTCCTCATTTTAATTTTGAAAATCTTGCTAATGATAGTCAAATATTTATTAATGCCATATCTCATAATGCCTTTCTTTTAGTTGATAATGACAATACTAAAGAAAAACCAGAAAGTAAAAAAGAACAAAGAAAAGAAAGATACCGAAAGATATTAAAAGAAAACTTTTTTGAGTTAAAGTCAAGAGAAATAGAAAACCTTATCTCGTTAAATATATTAGAAAAGTATTTAATGTCGAAGAATAATTCGAAGGTTTTAACTCGTAAAAAGTATCTAGGTGCCAATGAATATAGGTATACACAAGATACAATATCAAATCCTAGAACTTATATGGGAAAGTTTATTGATGAAACATATAACATTCCAAATAAAAGTTATAGTGCCAATAGTGGGACAATTGCTAAAAAGTATGAATTTGCAGTGTTATAGAAGACTATGATGAATTGTCGGACCAGGCTAAAGAACTAACCGAAAAAGTATATGAATTCATTAAAAAGAACAATAATATTTTATAACTAATGTAAAATTTATCAAAGATTGCTAAGAAGATATAATGTTGATATTGAAACTGATGAAATAGATGTTAGAAATAATATTCTAATTGAAAATCAATTAGATATCTAATCCTGTTATTTTAGTTGAAAAATATAAGCAAGAGATTAATTGACTTAATGGACATTCCTCTAAACATATTAATACATTCTTGGGTCAAATATTATTAGATATAGGAATTCCATATACTGATGCAGTTAAGATTGAAAAAAAGATAAAAGGTAAATTAGACGCTGATAATATTTCTACTGGAAAAATATATGATGTTTTAGAAGAAAATAAAGAAATACTAAAACAAAAAGCCAATCTTGATAATATCACAAAAGAGATGCTCGATATTATTGTTCATTAATATTCCTTCATTATTTATTATTTTAGCATTAAAGAAAGTTATAACATACTATCTATTTTTCCATTAATATGTTAATATAAACCTAAGAAAAGAGGAACAATATGAAAATATTAGACGAAGCTAAACATCTACGCAAAGATGCCATCTACGAAGACTACTATAAAATAATTAAAAACTTCAAAGACTATGACAAAATAACTACTAAAAAAATGCTCGAAACAATAATAGACTTATATAACCAAAAAGACTATCTAAAAGACTTCTTAACCATTGAAGAAATCGACTTACTTAAAATAATAATTAAAGATAAACACCTAAAAGAAGACAAGGTAAGAGAACATATAGCATATGAATCATTAAGTGCTAAACTAATTATTCGCTATGACCATACTCAAAAGAAATATGACATACCAGAAGAGTTTAAGGAAAACGTTGAACATACAATCAAAAAACTAAATAAAACAGACTTAGCCATAATCAAAGATAACACTAACTTTGAAAAAGTATTCTTAGGTATAATCAAAATATTTGGCGTTCTAACCAAAAAAGACCTATACAAGCTAGTATATGACTATACTGAAATAGATGCCGATGAATTTGATTACCTCATTAACTTACCATTAATTAATTATCACTTTATTATTTTAAAAGACAATGTCTATACCTGTGCTGATTATTACTTATACCTAGAAGAAGCAATCGAACTAATAAGCAAAACTCGTAAACTAAGTATCTATGAAAGACCAATTGAAGACGTAGTGGGGTATGGATACCATGATTTCTTACTAACGGAAGATTCAACCATAGCATTCCTAGATAAACTAGACGAACTACATTTATATCCCGACTATATCTTAAAAAGAATAAAAGAGTATTGTAATCTTAACTTAGATAGAACCGAACTAAAAGAACATTTAGCAGATTTAGTTCATAATGAGAAAGACTATCAAGAACTATGTATCTTACTAGATAACATGATGAACAATACTACATCAATTGCCTACCAAGGAAGAACTCCTAATGAATATCAAGAAGAAAAAATCAAAGAAAAGCAAACTAAAGAATACAATAAAAAATTTAATCAACTTAAAGATAACGAAGATATAATTCAGTATCGTAAAATTAAAGACCAAATAGGAAGTGTCATTGAAAATTGTTGTCTTACTTATAAGACATTACCTATAGATAAATATAAAAAAGCATTCAAGCTAAATAACATCGATATCTCTAAAATGGAGACTAAAGCTTTAACTAATCTCTTACTATTTCATAGTATTGATAATGAACCAACTGAGTTCTCTAAGTACACAAAAACATTAAATGTTTTATCTAGTGAATATGCTACTGCTTGGAAAATAGACGAAAACCAAGTAGAAAGTGTCTTTCAAATTAAAGATGTTAATTCTAAAAAGGGTGTAGTGATAGTAGAAGATGCCTATACTAATAAAGAGTATGGAATATCTCTTGCCTTTAGTAGGTTCTACTTTAGAAGATATAAATGAAAAGATTGATTCTATTAAAGGAGTTAATAATCTAAATACTAGACGTTTCTTAGCTTGTTATCTCTTATCTTTAGCAAGTGATACGATAATAACTAAAAGAACATTAAACTAGTTAGTTTGATTAAACTCAATACAAAAACTTTGCTATTATGAATTATAATTATAGCAGACAAAGCAAATTTTTAGCATTAATTAAAATACTATATGGTTTAAATTTTTATAACTATATAGAACATCACATAAAAAGAGAGTATGATTAAATGAAAAGTAAAAAAGAACAAGGCATAGATTTTATTAAAAATAATATTAATAATTTTATTTGTCCATATTGCAAAAATAGTCTAGAACTTAATGAAACTTCTTTAAAATGTCCTAACACTCATACCTTTGATTTAACTAAGAAGGGAACAATTAACTTTATTACTTCAACCAAAATCAAAGAAAGTAAAATCTATAATGAAAAACTATTTACTTCCCGTAGAAAGTTTATTCAAAAAGGATATTATGAAGAAGTCTATAACATAATAGCAGAAACCATCAATAGTTTAAATTTAAATAATTTATCCATACTAGATTTAGGCTGTGGAGAAGGGACACACACCATTAATATTTTAAATAAAATAAACAGTAATTATAATTATTATGCTTTTGATTATTCCAAAAGTGCTATTAACTTGGCTAGTGATTATAATAGCACCAATAGGTTTTACTTTGATGGTGATGTTAATAATATTCCAATCACTACCAATAGCATAGATGTAATTATAGATTTTCTATCTCCCTATAGTGAATCAGAGGTTAAAAGAGTATTAAAGAAGGGTGGAATGTTTATCAAAGTAGCGCCTAATAAGGACTACCTCCTAGAACTCCGTCAAGCCCAAGGTCTAAACGAATACCAAAAACAAGTAGAAGTAATAGATAATCTTGCTAAACACTTTAAAAATATAAGTACTAAGACTTATACAAAGTCATTTGCAATATCAAAAGAAGACCAAGATAACCTAATTGGTATGACACCAATAAATACCATCCAAAATAGTCTTGAAATCCCAAGCATAACCATCGATTTAAACATCTATATAATTCAAAATTAAGAAAAAAATTTAAAAATTTGACAAGTAATTGTCACAACCTACTTGAAAATACTTAAAAACAATAGTAAAATACAAGAAGAAATGAGGAGAAAATATGAAAAAAATAAGAAATATTGTATGTCTATTCGTAGCAATGTTATTAGTTGGAACACTAAACGTTAACGCTATGAGTAAAGACGAACTAAAAGCCAAGTTAACTAAAGCTTATACAATCAATGGAGCAACATTTCAAGCTACTAGTGATCAAAAAGTAGAAATCGAAAGATACTTATCACAAAATAATGTATCTGAATCTGATGCTGATTACATTGCTAGTAAAATTGATGAAGCTGTTGCTATTATTGAAAGAGGAGATGCTACTTCTTTTGAAAAATTAACAAAAGCTGAAAAAAATGAAATCAAAGCATTATTAACAGAAGTTTCTAATAACACAAGCGTTAAAGTTACAGCTGTTAAAAACGGAGTAAAAGTATATAACTTAGATGGTACAGTATTCACAGTAGTTACTGCTTCTAAAGTAAAATATACTGATACTTATATGATCATTGCTCTTGCTGGTGTGGTATCTATTATCGGAATTGCCGTAATCGCAAGAAAGATGAAAAAAGCTAATGCTTAAAAAAAGTATTGCAACTTTAAAGGTAATTGTTAAGCAATTGGCAATTGCTTTTTTCTTTGCTTCATTATTTATCTTTTTAATATTTATTTTCTTTGCTAAAAAAATAGATACCACAATCTCACTATTAAATAAAATGAGTGTCAAAGAAGTAAATAGAACTACGGAAAAGATAAACATAGATAGTGGCAGTAAACGTCTTTCAAGCTATCCAACCTATGGTGAAATATTTGCCACTATCGAAATACCAGCTATCAACGTATCAGCTAATATCGTTGAAGGAGATAACCTAGATCTAATCAAGAAAAATATTGGCCACTATGCTGGGTCCTATTTTCCTGGAGAAGGGGGAACCATCGTCTTGGCAGCCCATAACTCCCAAGCTCACTTTGGCAAACTACCAGACCTTAAAATAGGATCTAAAATAATTATCAAAACAAGTTACGGAACCTATACCTACAAAGTAACCACAGGCCAAATAATCAAAGCTACTGACCTTGAAAAAGACATGGATATCAAAGACGACAAAGAAACCTTACTAATGTATACCTGCTACCCAGTAAGCATCTATGGCTTTAAAGATAAAAGATACGTTATAACCGCTAGCCTAGAAGGAGAAGAATAATGAAACCTCATACTATATTTTTTAATTACCTAACCAAATTCATCTCATCAATCTTATTCTTTTTAGCAACAACTATTACGATAATCTTATTTACTATTTTTAATCAAAACTTCATGGCTCAACAACTAAATGAAACTAACTACTATGAAAAACTGTATACCAACATTAAACTAGAAATGTCATACTACGTAACCCAATCAGGACTAAGTGATGATATTCTAAACAATATCTTCGATAAAGAACTACTAAGAAGAACAACTGAAAAAATGTTGGATAACTTTTACAACAATAAAGATAATACAATTAATAAAACTAGTATTGAAGAAAATTTGATGAATAACATTAACGAAGAGTTAAAAGACTACAAATTAACCGAAGAAGATAAAACATCAATTAATAAATTTATTACTCAAATGAGCAGTACATACGAAATGGAAATAAGTTATTCTAATATTCTAAACAAATATCATAATAGTTTTAACAGAATCTATCATATCTTAGTAGCGTTAGACCTCCTATGTATCGCTTTATTTATCATTAATTACTTCATAACTAGATATACTCTAAAAGAAAGAAATATCATTATATCCTTACTAACTACAACCATTCTAATAACCATAATTCATTTATATCTATCTAACACCCTAGACTTAGGACACCTAGAATTCTATAACGATATTATCTCTAATCTAATCAATTACACTTATCAAAGTATTATGAGTATCTTTAACATTGTAAGTACGCTCTACTTAGTAATATCATTATCCCTTATTCTTTATGCTACCAAATACACTAAAGAACTTTTAAAATACAAAGATAAAGTTCTAATAATTCTAGCTATAATCTGGATGGGTGTAATATTTATGTTCTCTGCCCAAGTATCAGATGAATCTAAATCAAGTTCTAACAAAGTAACTAGTGCTGTTGTAAACACTGTTATTAGCATTAAAAAAGAAAATATCAGTGAAGAAAAAAGACAAAAAATTATTGAAGATAAAACCTTTATTGTAAGAAAAACCGCTCACTTTACAGAGTACTTTATTCTAGGATTAATCTTAATTTTATATTTACAAACTAAAGAAAAACTTGCACCAAAATACATAATTCTAGCTATAATATTCTGTGTACTATACGCCACTAGTGATGAAATCCACCAATTATTTGTTGATGGAAGAAGCTGCAAAATAATGGACATCCTAATAGATACATGTGGAAGTTCCTTAGCTATCCTAGGATTTACCAGTATATATAAACTAACTACAAACTTAAAAAAACAAAAAGAATTATTCATTGAACAAATTTAATTGTCGAAATTTGTCGAACAAATAATAATTGCAATTATAATAAAATACTATATAATAACGTTAGGTGAAGAAAATGACATTTATAATTATCTTTATTTTAGCATTCGTTATATGGTGTTTTTTAAAAATATCTAGTATAGCTACCGAATTAGAAGAAAAAATGCAAAAAAAATATAAAAATAACAAATCGTAGTTGAGAAAAATAACTAAATAGTTTATAATTAATCTTAGCAAAGAGGGATTATATGGAAGAAGTAAATTTAAAAGAAATGTTTAGTTATTTTCTAAGCAAGTATTTATTAATTATATTATTTGTTGTCCTTGGCGCTGGGGCATGCATTGTATATAGTTTATTCATTCAAAAACCAATGTATAACTCATATACAACAGTAGTACTAGCCCGATCAAGTGATTCAACATCTAATAGTGGCACTCTTCAATCAGACGTTACCACCAACCAAAAATTAGTATCTACTTACCGTGAAATAATTAAAAGTAGAAGAATCTTAAATCAAGTAATTAGTAACTTAGATTTAAATATGAGTTATGAAACATTGCATAACATGGTTAGTGTAACTAACGAAAAAGATACTGAGCTAATCAAAATAGCAGTTAATAGCCAAAACTCTAAAGACGCTAAAGACATTGCTAACGAAATAGCTAAAGTATTCTCTAAAGAAATCGAAAACATTTATGAAATTAAAAACCTAAGTATTATTGACTATGCTGATGAAAATACCACCCCATACAATATTAATGTACCAAAACAAATGGTTATCAGCGTTCTAGTATCATTCGTACTAGCTTGTGGTATTATATTTGTTATGTTTTACTTTGATACAACTATTAAGAGTAGTGAAGAAATCGAAGAAAAAATTGGTTTACCAGTATTAGGGGTAGTACCTTTTAAACCTACTTTAAAAGGAGGAAATAAATAATGAATGAGTTAATTGTTGCAACAAATCCTAAATCAAGTATTGCTGAAGCCATCAAAACTATTCGTACAAACCTACAATTTTCATCAGTAGATGACAAAGTAAAAAGTATCTTAGTTACTAGTTCTTTCTCGGGAGAAGGGAAGAGCTTCGTTACTGCTAACTTAGCCGTAGCATTTGCTCAAGCTGGAACTAAAGTTTTAATTGTTGACTGCGACTTAAGAAGAGGAAGACAGCATAACATTTTCCATGTTGAAAACTTAGAAGGCCTATCAAACCTTTTAATTGACGACGTTGAAAAAAAATATAAACATTATATTAAAAAAACTAGATATGAAAACATTTATGTCTTACCAATGGGTATTGTACCTCCAAACCCAAGTGAATTACTAGCTAGTGATAAAAACAAACAACTAGTAGAAATACTTGCTAAAAACTATGACCTAGTAATTTATGATGGTGTTCCTGTAGGAGGACTAACTGATTCAATAATCATGGCCGACTTGGTTGATAAAATTGTTATTGTTTCAGCCTATAAGCAAACTCCAATAGAGTTACTAAATAACACTAAGAAAAACTTAGAGAAATTTAGTGATAAAATTGCCGGAGTAGTCTTAAATAAATATCCAGCTACTAAAGACCATTACTATTCTAACTACTATTACAAGGCTGAAAAATGATAGATATTCATAATCATATCTTGCCTAATATTGACGATGGTTCAAAATCGTTTGAAGAAAGTATTAATATATTAAAACAAGCATATGAAAGTGGAGTAACCGATATAATAGTTACTCCTCATTTTATATTAGGAAGTAGTTATAGTAGTAAATTAAAAGATAATGAGACTATCTTAAAAGAATTAAAAAATAAACTAAAGTTAGAAAATATTAATATTAATCTTTATTTAGGTAATGAAATATTTGTTGAAAACAATATGTTAGAACTTCTTAAAAACAAAAGCGTTACATCATTAAATAAGAGTAGGTATGTCTTATTTGAATTGCCCATGAATAATAACTTTAAAGGCTTAAAAGACTTATTATTTAACCTCCAAGTAAATGGCTATATTCCAGTTATTGCCCATCCTGAAAGATATCGTTTTATTAAAGAAAACCCTGAAGAAGTCATAAACTTACGCCAAGCAGGGGCATTATTTCAAATTAATATGGGAAGTGTTCTAGGAAATTATGGCGATGAGGCTAGAAAAACAGTTATGCTTTTATTAAAACATCAAATTCCATCATTTATAGCAACTGATACTCACCACGATACTCATGAATTTTATAAAAAAATAATAGAAGTTAAAAATATCCTAAAAAAATATATCCCCGAAGATTATATTGAAGAACTATTTAATGTCAACACTAAAAATATTTTAGAAAATAAAATCTTCGAACCAAGAGATGCCATACCCTTTAAAAAAGGCTTATTTGGTAAAATTAAGTAACACAACTTTCGTGTTATTTTTTTAAAACTATTGTAAAGTCGAAGAAAACTTGCCAAAAATTAGCAAAAAAACATTGCTATCAAAAGCTCAAAGTGATAATATTAAAGTCCACCCTAAAAAGGAGGATGTAATGAACACACTATTAATTTTAATTGCTAACATCTTATTATCCGGACTTCTTATCGAAGTATTTTTTAACCATAATAATGCTAAAAACCAAGAAACAAAGTTATATTCTAAAATGTTAATTATAAACTTTATCTCCTCGGTAATTGCCATTTTTACCATTATTATATTTAAAAGCCTTAATCTTAACTTTCTAACTATAATCATGAAAAAACTAGAGTTAGTCTTAAATCTTCTTATCTTAAGTTTATTTTTACAATATAACCTAGTTCTAATTAATAAAAAAGTTAAAACTACTAAAATACTTAAAACAATATATTTAATAAATATTATTTTAGTCATTATATTACCAATGGATGTTAGTGTTGTAAATAATACCTTAAAAGTATCCCAAATAGGGTATACCATATACCACATTATAAGCACTATCCTAATAAGTATCATATCACTACTAACTATCAAACTAATAAAGATAAATAAAAAGAACTTAAAGAAATCATTGCCATTTCTTGGCTTAAACATACTTTCATTATTCAGTATCTTACTCCAAATAAAATTCCCCGAAAGCAATATCTATAATTACTTTATGTCTTATATCCTTCTAATCATGTATTTCACCATTGAAAATCCCGATACCAAAGTAATCGAACAACTAAACATCGAAGCAAAAAAAGCTAGTGAAGTAAGAAAAGCCCAAGAAAACTTCCTTGCTAGTATGTCTCACGAAGTAAGAACGCCCCTAAACACCATTGTTGGTTTATCAACTTCCTTAGAAGAAAATCCTAAGTGTCCTGTAGAAATGAAACAAGACCTCCAAGATATTGTTACATCTTCCTATAACCTTTTAGAAATGTTTAACAATGTTATTGATATAAATGAAACCGAAACTGGTACATTAAAACTGCAAAATGAAAAATATAACGTAAGAGAAAGTATTAACGAAGTTATTAATAATCATAAAATTAAACTAAATAAGAAAAATCTAACTTTAAATATCGAATATCAAGATAATATTCCTAAATACTTATATGGTGATATCAAACATCTTAAAGTAATTATTACTAATATCCTATCTAACGCCATTAAATATACTAAAGATGGTAAAATAGACTTCTTAGTACGAAGTATTAATGAACCTAATAAATGTAATCTAATAATTATTATTAAAGATACAGGTATTGGAATGAAAGAAGAAACTTTATCTAAGATGTATCATAAATTTGAAAGACTAGATACTATTAAAAATTCTAATATCGAAGGTATGGGACTAGGTCTTGCTCTAACTAAAAGATTAGTTGAACTAATGCATGGCACCATTAACTTTACTACCACATACCAAGTAGGAACAACTTTCACCATCATGTTACCTCAAGAATTTTACTACCAAGATAGTATTATATTACCTAAACTAAAAGATTTAACTAAGTCTAAAAGAGTCTTAATTGTTGATGATAATCCCCTAAATATTAAAGTCGCTAAAAGAGCCCTAGAGGCTTTAAACTATACAAACTTAGATACCTGTGATAGTGGCTTTAAATGTCTAGAAAAAATTAAAAATGGTAGTAGTTATGACATTATCTTAATGGATATCATGATGCCAGGAATGTCTGGAACCCAAACATTAGAAAACCTAAAAAACATATCTTCTTTTAAAGCTCCGGTAGTCGCATTAACTGCTGATGCCTTAATGGGGGCCAATCAAAAATATCTTAACCAAGGCTTTAGTGCCTACTTAGCTAAACCCTATACCAAAGAACAATTAAAAAATATCTTAAATAAATATTGACGAACAAAGATAACTATTATATTATAAAAAGCAAAGAGAGTGTGTAAATTATGAATTCGAGTAGTGGCTTGATATCAAACCGTAGATTTTATCTTAATATTCAATTATCAGCAGCAACAAGTCTTGAAAGTTTTAAACAAGAATTTCCTGATCCTGAATTTGAAAATTTCTCCGACTTAGTAAATGATTTAATAATCAAACTATCAAGAGATATCAAAGAATTAGAAAGTGATTTAAACCAAGAAGATTTAGCCATCCTAAATGAAGATGAAGAATATAATTTATTAAAATCTAAATTAGAATATTCTTTAGAAAGAAAAATGGTTTTTGAACAGGAAATAGCAATGCAAGATAAGAATATCCATACCAACGTAAGAAATATTATTTTTGCTAAATCAAACGTCGGAAACATATTTGTAGTAGAAGATATTGCCAGCATTAAAAGCGAGTTTTATGCTGATGTAATTGGCACTTTAGAAAGATTAAAGAAACCATACACTACTGATGAAGCTGACATAACTAAAGAAAAAGCTTTTAACAACAATAATAAAGTTAAAGGTGTTAAAGAAACTAAGCAAGGTATCGCTAGAATTTATTATGTTATATTAGATGAAGATACCATCTTAGCATTTAATGCCCAAATTAAAAAAAGCGATAACCCATCTAAAACCAAACAAGCAATAGTTAAAAGAAAACAAAATGTTTCAGATCAAATTGATTATTACAAACAAGAACTAAAAGATCCAGCTAAAAAAGAACAAATTATTCAAGAAAACAATAAAATATATGATGAGTTAATAGCTAAATTACAAAAGGAGCGTCGTCAAAGATGAAAATAAGATATAACAAAAGTGCCTTAGCAATGCGTCGATTAAAACTTGTAATGTCTAAGAAAATTATAATGTGCATTAAGACTAATAATTTAAATATTGCCGATGTTGCTAACGAGCTAGAAATAACGGAAACTGAACTTTGCATTTGCCTTAATGAAACATATGCCAGCTACTCGTTTTATGATCAAGCCCTTATTTGTGTTGAAAAATTATCTAATAAAAAACGTGGTAAAAGAGCTAGAGTATAGCTCTTTTTCTAATCACCTAACATTAACTTAATAGTCGAACCATCAGCTACATAATAACCCGATTCCGGTGATTGATAAATAACCTTTGAACCCGTACCAGAATATTCTAACTTATAACCCTTTAATATCTCATTTGCTTCCTTAACACTTTTATTTAAAACATCAGGTAATACTTGATACTTCACATCTAACCAATTATATTCTTTAGGCATAACTTCTTTAGTTGGGGGAATATTTTTTATTTCAATATATGATTCTAAAATTGCTTTTGCAATAGGCGCTGCAACCGTCCCACCATATTGTACAATCCCTTTAGGGTTATCTACCGCAACATATAACACAATACTTGGATTATCGGCTGGCATAAATCCAATAAACGATACAATATAATTACCAACCATATAAGAACCATTATTAACCTTTTGGGCAGTCCCTGTCTTTCCACCAACACGATAATTTTCAATATACGCATTACGCCCACTACCATGAGCCACAACATTTTCTAACGCATACCTTACAAGCTTAGAAGTATCCTCCCTAATAACAGTTCTAACCTTAGTAGCCTCAACACTTTTTAAAGTCTCTTTATTATTTGCCGTAGTAACTTTACTAACAATATAGGGCTTATACAAAGTACCACCATTAACCGAAGCTGAAACACTAGTAACTTGTTGAATAGGGGTAACACTGACTCCTTGGCCAAACGCCGTTGTTGCAAGCTCAACATTACCAACCCGATCTAAGTTAAACATAATGCCTTTGGCTTCACCATTCAAATCAATTCCTGTTTTCTTGCCAAAGCCAAAATTATTAATATACTCAAATAACTTTTCTTTACCTAATTTTAAACCTAAATTAACAAACCCTGGGTTACAGGAATTAGCTACCACATCTAAATAACTTTGATCCCCATGACCACCAGCTTTCCAACAATGAATAGTCGCCCCATCAACATTAACATGCCCCGCATCATAAAATCTATCTTCAAATAAATTCACGATATTCTCATTTAACGATGCTGCAAGTGTCGTTATTTTCATAGTCGAACCGGGTTCATAAGTCATCCAAATAGGCAAGTTACGGGATAATACTTCCTGCGTATAAGTCTGATAACTATTGGGGTTGTAATTAGGCCTACTAGCCATAGCTAAAACCTCACCAGTATTAGGATCCATAGCAATTGCCAACACATGCTCCGGATTGTACTTGGCCACCGTATTATCAAGCTCACGTTCTACCGCTAACTGTAAATCCAAATCAATAGTCAAAGTAACATTATTCCCGGACTTAGCCTCTACATATTCCTCAGTTTTTGCAAGCCTTCCCCCCTTAGCGTCACTATAATACTTAATCGCCCCATTAGTACCCGTTAAATACTTATCGTACTCCAGTTCTAACCCTGACAAGCCTTGATTATCAATACCTACATACCCTAAAACATGCGCTAACAAATTATCATAAGGATAATATCTTTTCGACTCTTTAAGTAAGTAAACTCCATCATAATTAAGACTATTTATCTTATCCGCTATCTCAAACGACAACTGTCTTCCCTCCGGATGCACTCTTTCAATGGAAGTCTTCTTCGATACATGACGATACATCTCTTCATAAGAAACTCCTAAAATATCTGCCAAATCTTTTGATACGGCTTCCTTATCCTTAACCTGATTAGGCACAATATATAAAGAAGTAGTCGTAATATTCGAAGCCAAAACCTTCCCATTACGATCTAAAATCAACCCTCTATCCGCTGTAATTGGTAACTGTCTACTCCATAAATCATTAGCTAAAGTATTTAACTTCTTATACTGAAACACCTGAATATAAAATACTTTCAAAATAACTGCTAATAAAAGTAAACAAACACTTACTAATACTAATCTTATCCTAAAATGCTTTTCTTGATAAAACATTATATCACCATTAAAATATATGAGTATGTATTCTAAATTAGATTAAAAACCATAAAATTAAATAACATAGCTAAATTTCTCTGTCTAAAATATCAGATAATGTGTCAAATTAAGAATTATATTTTATAAAACCGAAGTTCCTGTAGTATAATATTAAGGAAGGTGATTTAATTTATGCTTATACTTGCTAAAGCCGCTATGGCAATGATGCTAGGGTTTATTTTATCAATAATTGCGGGAGTTATCATAATTCCTTTAATGCGTAAACTCCATTTTGGTCAAAGAGTTAGTCTTACTCTAGGGGAAAGACATTTATCTAAAGACGGAACACCAACCATAGGTGGTTTAATCTTTATCATACCAACAATTATTACCATTTTACTACTTTGGTGGCGTGGTAGTATCGATATGACATCTAACCTTATCATTGTCATGATTGTCTTTATTGCGTATGCACTTCTTGGCTTAGCTGACGATCTATTAAAGATAATTTATAAAAACAATAAGGGCCTAAGTATCATGTTCAAACTATTTATGCAAACCCTAATTGCCTTAGCATTTTTCTATATATACATTCGTAATGGGGGAGAACCCTATGTAGCAATATCTGCTATAAATATTAATATTTATCTTGGTTGGATATATGGTTTATTTATTTTATTCCTTTTAGTTGGAACCTCAAATGCCGTTAATATTACGGATGGTCTTGATGGCTTAGCAGGTGGTCTATCCGCTATTGCATTCTTTGCTTATGG
Organism: uncultured Bacillota bacterium; assembly: GCA_937926935.1. Lineage (GTDB taxonomy): Bacteria > Bacillota_I > Bacilli_A > RF39 > UBA660 > CAG-605. The sequence continues at coordinate 4,894 of CALBBI010000036.1, read as the reverse complement.
CCTTATTGCTTGGAATACCTCATGGCTTGCCGGATACCAAGAAATCGCTATTTTCTGCTTTGTCTTAGTTGGAACATTACTTGGCTTCTTATTTTATAATACTCATCCGGCTAAAATATTTATGGGGGATACTGGTTCACTAGCCTTAGGTGGTGCCCTTGCAGCCATTGCCATTCTAACTCGTCATGAACTATCCCTAGCTATAATTGGTGGCGTCTTTGTTGTCGAAACTCTATCAAGCTTAATTCAAATAATTGCCATTCGTAAATTTCATAAAAGAATATTTAAAATGGCCCCACTACATCATCATTTTGAACAACTAGGGTGGGCGGAACGAGATATCGTTAAAGTATTCTGGGTTGCCGGATTACTTCTAGCTATGTTAATGATTATATACAATGTTTGGATCTAATTTACTTAGATCTTTTTATATGCTATGATACCTCTAGAGGTACATATGAATAATAATTTAGTCAAAGACTTTTTAAAAACAACTTTTATAATCATGATAATATTCTGGGGTGGTGCGGCTGTACTTAGCCAAACTTTAGAGTTAACCATAAATAATATATTACTAAGAATTATGCATTTAATTGGTGGTTTTTCTCCAACTATTGCGTCTTATATTACTCTCAAAAAATATAACCAAGTTAAAGATTTTAAATCTTGGTTAAAGAAAATTTTTGAACCCACCAAAAGTGTACTAGCCTACGTTCTGACAATTCTATTTGTCTTTATTTACTACGGAGTAGGATGTTTCTTTAATGGCTTTTCTTATGGTGCACCTATATTTATGATTGTTATCTTATTACCAATGATGCTATTTGGTGGTGGCAATGAAGAAATCGGCTGGCGTATGATTTTACAGCCCCAACTAGAGAAAAAATTCAACTTCCATGTTGCTACTATTTTAACCGCCTTTACTTGGTGGCTTTGGCATTTACCCTTATTTTTTATTAAAGGCACGGCCAATGCTAATATGAATTATTTCCTATTTGGTATCATGTGTCTAACACTAAGTTATGCTCTAGCTACAGTAAGAAAAGTATCTAATGGTACATTTCCTTGTATTCTGTTGCATTGTCTAATCAATGGCTTATCGGGCATTTTTGTCTTTAATTACAGTGTATCAAGTTGTCTTATAACGTTAGTAATCACTATATTACTATCTGTACTAATCTTAACCTGGCATAAAAAATCTTATAATATTTCTAGAGGTAAATATGAATAAAGAAAAAATTTTAAAAACAATAGTTATCGGTCTTACATTAGCTTTAGTTCTTGAAATACTTGGCCTTATTTTCGATATTCAAAGTTTAACCTTCATTTATTTTCATTACGGTAGTCCAAGTAATTCAACTAGCATTCTTCCTATTATTTTTTGCTTACTCCTAAGTGTGATCATAACTTCAAATAACGAGATATCCAAAAAGGTAATATATATCATTATACTGATTATAGTATTTTTCCTTCTTGACCATGGCATTTTTTTATGCGATAAAAGTTAAAAAAAGATAGTGTTACTTAAAACCCTATTTAAGTAACATCTTAGATTATTATTAAAAAGTTAATTGTCATTTACGACTAACATTCAGTATTATCCCAATCGACGCCAAACTAACCAACAAACTAGACCCACCATAACTAAAGAAGGGCAGAGTAACTCCTGTAACTGGAATTAACCCCACAACCACACAAAGATTTAACAAAGCCTGAATTAAAATACCAAACGCTAATCCAAACACTAAATACTTAGAAAACAAATCTTTAGAACTTAAAGATATCTTTACCGCTCGAATGAAAATAACAAGAAAAATTGCCGTTACCACGAGAACCCCAAGAAAACCAAACTCTTCAGATATAATAGAAAAGATAAAATCCGTTTGCGGTTCCGGTAGATAAAAATGCTTTTGAATAGACGAACCAAACCCTAAACCCAAAAGACCACCCGGCCCAATTGCATACAAACTTTGAATGATTTGAAAACCGCTACCTAAAGGATCAACCCATGGGTTAACAAAAGAAACAATCCTTGCCAACCGATAGGGTGCGATAATAATTAAAATGACGATTCCTACTAAACCCAAAATTCCACACTTAACAAAGAAACTAACCTTTGCCCCCGAAATAAAAATAATCATAATCAGCGTTAATACAATAACCATACCTTGGCCAAAATCTGGCTCCAACATAATTAGACCAAAAAATAAGAAAATAACCCCTAAAATAGGGAATAAACCTTTAACCACCTGTTTTACGTCATGATCATTCTTTGCCAAATACTTTGAAACAAAAATAACCAACCCAATCTTGGCAAACTCACTTGGTTGAATACCAAAAGACCCAATTCCAAACCAACTCCTAGCGCCATTTCGCACCTTACCAATTCCCGGAATTAACACCAGTACTAATAAAATAAAACAACCTAGTAATATCTTATTGGCATACTTTTTATAATAACTAATATCTATTTTAGATAAAAATAGCATCAGCAACAATCCCACTACATAAAATAAAAATTGATGCTTCACATACTTTAACGGATCATTAAACTTATATTCTGCCCACACACTACTAGAAGAATAAATCATTAAAATACCAAGTAATCCCGCAATAATAACCGTAAAAACTAAGATTTTATCAATCCCTTTTTTCATATCGCCTCACCACTAAATTATATGTTTAAAATACAATAATAAGTTAAAAACTATGGCTAAAATAAACATTTATTGATATAATAATAAAGAAAAGAATAGAGGTATTACATGAGCAGTTTTAAAAACAATGATAATTATAAATTATATGATAACAATAACTACATTGGCATAATAAAAATATTCAGTGGCATTTACCCATATAAAGAAACAAGATACCACCACGAAAAAAACACTTTAAAACTAAATAAAGTATTTCAAGATCGCTACTTAGAAAAAACACTAGGAACACTAAAATGTTAATTTAACTTACTAAGTAAAAAGCCATACTTCCTTTTATAAAAATCTAACAGTAACACAATCTTATCATAATTTTCCTTACTAAACTTATCTTTATATTTGGCTAAAACCAAACTATTCGGGTTCTTCAAAATATAAAGATAATTTTCTTTTACAAAGTGATACACAAAAACAAGTTCTTCATCACTTAGATAAACCCCATTTTGTATAGCAAACCTCTTAACATCATCCATACTTAAATTATTCATATAATTACTTATTATATTATTCATAAATTCACCTATAATATTGTATGAAAGTACTTCTTTTTGCAATACTAATAATGGTGAATTTTTTATGAGTCTTAAACATAAACTTATCTTCCTTCTAACATTATTTCTTTTTGGTATCATTTTCTATCGTATCTACCAAATAAGGTTTATCCGCCATGACTACTACTTAGAAGCTTATCAAAAAAATACGATCAAAAATATTACTTACAAAGACGCACCCAGAGGTCGCATACTAGATCGTAACGGCACCATTATCTTAGATAATAAAAAGATTAATATCATAACATATCGTAAACTTAATAAATCTAGTATTCAAGACGAAATAAAACTATCTTATAAATTAGCAAACATCTTATCTAGTACTACCGAAGCTACAACAGATGAACTTAAACGTTTTTACATGCTAAATAATAATACTGACTATCTTCTAAGTACTAAAGAACTAGAGAGTTACAAGTACCGAGAGATTACTTCTAAAGATATTGAAGAACTTAAATTTAATCGTCTTAACGAAGAAATATCTAAGTATACTCTTAAAGATCGTATTGCTATTCATATCTATTACTTACTAAATAAAGGGTATTCTTATGATACTAAGATAATTCAAGAAAATGTTAGTGATAATATATGCGCTACTACCTTAGAAGAAAACATTGAAGGTTTAAATTGTGATTATAAATATATTCGTGATCTTAAGTACGAGAACCTTTCTAGTATCATTGGTAATCTTGGTTTTATTAGTAAAGAAAATAAAAATACTTACTTAAATAAAGGATATAACATAAAAGAACTAGTTGGTATTAGTGGCCTTGAACTAGAATATGAAGAAACTCTCCATGGTACTAGAGCCATCTACCAAGTAGGGGAGGATAACACTACAACCCTTATCCAAGACGAAATTCCTGGTCAAGATCTAACTTTAAGTATAGATTTATCTATCCAAGAAAAACTTGAGGGTATCATTAAATCTAACTTAGAAAAATCTAAAGCTATGGCTAATACTGAGTATTTTAATAGTAGTTATGCCCTTATTAGTGATCCAAAAACTTTCCAAATCCTTGCTTTATCGGGTAAGAAGATTCTAGATAATAATGAGTTTCAAGATATAACTTTAGATATTTTTAATAATGGTTTTACAGTAGGATCGGTAGTTAAAGGAGCCTCCCATACTGTTGGTTATATCAATAACGCTATTTCTATTGGTAAGAAAATCAATGATGCTTGTGTAAAGTTATACAATGTTCCCGAAAAATGTTCCTTCAAACGTCTAGGCTATATAGATGATATCTCTGCTTTAAAAATGTCTTCTAATTACTATCAATTTATTACCGCCATTAAAGTTGCTAACCAAGAATACCATGCCAACATGCATCTTGAAGTAACCAAAGAAACTTTCGATAAATATCGGGAAATATTTAAAAGTTATGGTCTAGGAAGTACTACTTATATCGACTTTCCCCAAGAATTTACTGGTATCGAAGGAGAAACCATTGCCCCAGATCTATATTTAAATCTAACCATCGGGCAATATGATACTTATTCCTTACTAGGTCTTCTATCTTACATCAATACAATTGCTAATAATGGTACTAGAAAATCTCTAAGTCTAACCCTAAAAGAAAACAAAGTAGTAGATACTATCCCCTTAGAAGAAAAAAATATGTCCCG
>CALBBI010000035.1:0-11453 GCA_937926935.1 uncultured Bacillota bacterium | reverse complement strand
ATGAAGAAGATGAATTTCAAGCAATTATGGCTTCGGAACGAAGAGAAGCCAAAGAGCTTGGATTAAGTGAAGGTCAAGAACGTGGAATTGCTATTGGTGAAGCTCGTGGTTTGAAACGTGGCGAGAATAAGAAAACTGTTGAAAGCATACGTAATATGAAGTCAATGGGTTTTGAAGACAATATCATAATGCAAGCACTTAACACTGATGAATACACTCTAAAAAATGCGTTGTCATTAAAGATGTAAGAAATACTAAATACTTAACATCACTACATAGCATTAAAAGACATTGGAAACACTCCAATGTCTTTTTACATCCTTAACGGATTAATATCAATTTCAAAATTAACTTTACTATTAACCGCATATATACTATCTAAATACTTCAACGCCGCAAATGCTTTATTATCAAAGCGATACTTAATCATTATTTGAAAGCGATAAACATTATTTACTCTAAATACCGAAGCTGTAGTTGGACCATAAATAAAACTTGTCTTATCGATATTAGACTTCAAATAATTAAAGGCTTTCGTAGCTTCTTTCGACACAACCTCGTATTCTCTTCCTGTAACCATAACACTTATCAAATAATAATAAGGTGAATACTTTAAAGTCTTACGGAAATTCATTTCATAATTATAAAACTTTTCATAACTATTTTCTTTAACAAAATTTAAATATTGATTGTCCGGATTAAAAGTTTGAATAATTACTCTCCCTGCTAAATTGCTTCGCCCAGCTCGACCAGCCACCTGACTTAAAAGCTCAAAAGTACGCTCACCACTCCTAAAATCCGGAATATTTAACGAACTATCCGCATTAATAACCCCAACCAAGGTAACTAAAGGAAAATCAAGTCCCTTACTAATCATTTGCGTTCCTAGCAAAATATCATATTTATGCTCTTTAAAATCATTAATGATTTTTTCATGCGATCCTTTATTAGAAGTTGTATCAACATCCATCCGAACAATCCTAGCATCCTTATACATTTCCTTCAAAGTCTGTTCTAACTTTTCCGTTCCTAAGCCCATATAATTTAAAGCTTCTTCATGACACTCGGGACATATATTATCTTTCAAAGCAGTATACCCGCAATAATGACATCTTAAATTATTGGAAGTTTTATGATACGTTAATGATATATCACAATAAGGACACTTATATACATACCCACAAGCTTGACATGTTACAATAGTCGAATGACCTCGTCTATTAAGTAGTAAAATAGTCTGTTCTCCTCGTTCTAAGTTTTTCCTAATTTCATCTTGTAAGTGCTCACTAAGAATAGTATTTCGTTTCTTCATTTCTAAAGCCATATCAACAATTTCTATCTGTGGCAACACCGCACCTCCTACACGGTTAGGCATTACAATCAACTTAAAAATTCCTTTTCTTGCTCTTGCCATTGCCTCTAAACTAGGCGTTGCCGAACCTAAAATAACCGGACAATTATTATATTTTCCCCTAAATATCGCCATATCTACCGCATTGTACCTGGGATTACTATCTTGCTTGAAAGTCTCACTATGTTCCTCATCCAATACAATTAAACCAATATTCTTTAATGGCGTAAAAATCGCACTTCTAGTCCCTACCACAATATCAATCTCATTACGATATATCTTCAAGTACTCATCATACTTTTCCCCATTAGAAAGTCCACTATGAAATATTGCTACTCTAGAACCAAAACGACTATAAAACCTTGATATCATTTGGGTTGTCAAAGATATCTCTGGAACCAACATAATAGCTCTCTTACCAATTTTAATTACCTTATCCATAAGATTCATATAAACTTCTGTCTTGCCACTTCCTGTAACACCATATAAAAGATAAGTATCATGCTTACTTAAATCAACTGTCTCTACCGCTCTAGCCTGGTCTCTAGTAAGTTCATTTTTCTTATCATTCTTACTGTCCAAAACATTAATGCGGTATTTTTGCACCTTTCTAACTAAAACAATTCCTTCTTCTATTAACTTATCCAAAGCGCTCTTTGAACTAATCTCACCCTTTAACATTTCTTTTTTAACACTTAATTCTTTAATAATTTCAATTTGAGCTTTCCTTGTCTTATGTTCCTTAATATACTCTTCATAATCCTTTTCTTCATTTAAATACACATAAGTCTCATACTTAGTATAATTAACATTCTGATTCTTTATCTTCAAAGACGAAGGTAACATCGTTTGATAAGCTACTATCTTACTACATAAAGTCTTACTCTGTAAGTACTCACCCAAATCCAATAATTCTCTATCTAATATCAAGTTTTCATCTTCAATCGAAGCAACACTCTTTAATTCATATTCCGTATTATTCTCCTCTTTAATATCAATAACAAATCCATTTATTACCCTATTATTAAAAGGTACCTTTACTTTCATTCCTACTTTCAAAGTACCTCTCATCTCTTTAGGTATGATATAAGTAAATGATTTATCTAAAGCTTTATTCGTATATTCAATTAAAACCTGGGCGTACATAACATAACCTGCTTTCTTTTTCTAATTATAACTTGTTCAATAGAAATACGCAACAAAGAAAAAGAATAGATTTCTCTACTCCTCATTCATTTCTAAATTTATCGTCGTATCTATTATCTTATCTAGAATAGTCATATCCCTACCTATCTTTTTAATATAGTTTTTCCCATACGTCGTTTCTAAATAAGTTAGTACTTTATTTAAATAATTTTTATCTAACTCAAATATCTCTATATAATTAATAATGATATCGTCTAAGAAATAAAAGCCTTTATCCTTTAATAAATTATATATCTCGGTAAAATTCTTACTATCAATACTCTTTAAATACTTTATATCATAATTACTATAAAGAATATCTAAGTAAATATCACTTAAGTACTTATCAAATATCATTTTCTAGCCTCATTTCTGCCATATGTTTTAATTATGTTTTCTAAAGAAATACCATATTTATTTAGAATATCTACACTACTCATTTTAAAGATATCCAAAAGTATTCCTTTACTATCAACAATCTCTTCTCCTCTATCAAGTAAGAAATTTATTTTACTTTTTAGTTCGATTAATGATACCCTATCTAAAACATCTTTGTTTATCTTCTTATCTATCTTAACTGAACACTCATTATCTAAGTAATTTGTAATATCTTCTTTATTAGCTTTTACATCCCATACCATGCCGAGACTTTCTAATTTTTCAATTTGTTCTTTACTTATCTTATTAGTGCTTTTACCATTATAGGCTTTACGCTGACAGCCAATCCATTGACCCAACTTTTCTCCACTAGGCGCAACATATAAAGACGGTATTTTCAAATCACAATGTTCATTATAGTATATTCTAGCCAGCTCGTACATACGGTTCCATTGATAATCACTAACATCCCAAACCATCCCAATATCTTCCAATTTAAGGATTTGCTCATTTGATATCGTAGCTTTATTTCTATTAGCATAAGCTTTGCGTTGATTAGCAACCCATACACCCAAGGTTTCGCCTGACGAAGTTTTATATAATTGGGGAACTAATAAATTACCATGCTCTTCATAATACAATTTAGCAAAGTCATACATCTTATCCCACTGCGTATTATGAATGTCCCATACCATACCAATATTTTCTAATCTTTTGATTTGTTCTAAAGTTATCTTATTAGTACTTTTCCCATTATATGCTTTACGCTGACTGCCAATCCATTGGCCAAGCTTTTCCCCACTAGATGTCACATAACTATTTGGTACTTGCAAGTTACCATTCTTTTCATAATAATCCTGAGCTAACGCATACCAACTATCCCATTGATTATCTTTGGTTTTCCATACCATACCGATTTGGTCTAACTTCTCTTTTTGTTCTAAAGTTAAATTATTGTTTTTATAAGCCTGACGCTGATTAGAAATCCATGTTCCTAAGGTATTTCCTGATGAAGTCTTATATGATTGCGGAACTAATAAATTACCATGAGTTTCATAATATGATTTAGCATATTCATACATTTTATCCCAGTAATAATCATAAGGTTTCCAAGCCATGCCTATTGCCTCCAACTTAGCTATTCGCGTTAGAGACATCGTTTTATTTGAATTGTTAGCATATGCTTTGCGTTGTTCATTTATCCAAATTCCAAGTTTTTTCCCCGAGACAGTAACATAATTAACCGGAATTAATAAGTTATTATGCTCCTTATAATAATCAGCTGCTAACTCATACATTTGATTCCACTTGTAATCTAGAATATCATTCCATATCATTCCAATAGATTCCAATTTAACTATTTGTTCATAAGAAATTTTTTCTCGTCCCGTATGATTGTAAGCAGCACGTTTATTAGCAATCCAACTGCCAAGTTTTTCACCATTAGGTGTTACATAACCATCTGGCACCAACAAATCGCCATTTTCTTTATAATAATTTTCTGCTATTTTAAACCACTTATCAAATGTCGTTACTGAATCTAATTCTTCTTCTAATTCATTTTTCAAATCAACAAAAGAGCTCATAACACTGCCCATTTTAAAAATACCATCTAAATATTCTTTTTCTTTTTTCTGCAAGTGTTCTAAATTATTAAGTCTTTCCTCTTCTTTAATAGGCATATTCCATAAATCAATGATAGAACCCGTTCTCAATATTTCTTGAATAATAATTTTATCTTTAATCTTAACTTTTTCCAACAAACTATCTTCTTGAAAATAATTAATATATTTATTTAAAATAATACTTAATTTAACCGAAAAATATCTTTCTTCTTTCAATAAGCTATTTTCTTCTGGGTACTTACCATTTTCTTCTATCCAAGAGACAATTCGTTGTAAATATTCTAAATCGTTCTTTAAGTATTCATTATTTTTATTTAAATCTACTGTATAAAGATTATTAACTAAATCAATAACAATCGGGCTATCGCTTTCCTTATAAATATAGCCGTCTTCTCTTGAAGCAATACACCTTCCTAATTCTTGATAAAACAATATTCGTGAATTTTTTGACAGTGGTCTTAGCCAAATGATACCTTTAACACCGGATAAATGGGCCCCTTCATTAAGTTTGTTCAAAACAAATAACAATTTTGGCTTTCCCGAAGACTTTTCATTAAAGCTAGAAAGTTCCTTATCATTACGGGTTTTACTATAACTACCTAATAACGAATTAGTATCAAGCATATCTTTAGTTTTTTCTTTTATTTTTTTAGATAATTCTTCTTTTTCTAACCTTTCCCAACCTAAATACTTAGTAATCGTACTTACCATTATACTATTTAACGTGTCTAAAGCTTTTGGTTTATTTTGAATATCAATAGTATCAAGTAATAAGATTTCTTCTTTTTCCTTATTTAAAAAGTTCAACTCTTCCTTACTTAAAGTCTCATTTCCAACAATCTTATTATAAATCAAACTTATAGTATCACCATTAACCTGCATATACGCATTAGAATACAAGTATTGTCTTACTAACGCCATATAATCTTTTATAAGTCTTTCCGCAGTCGTCTTACTTACACTTTCACCATCAACAGTCTCATAAGTACCATCATCGCGTCTATTTACCGGTAAAAACACCACATACTTATCATTTTTCTCTAAATTATCACCAAGTATTTTTTCAATACCTGTACTATTAACAATACTTCTACGGCATAATTCATACTTTTTCGTTAAATCATTCTTTTTATCGTCATCGCCTAACATCGCAAGGTCTTCATTTAGTTCTTGTAAAGCCCCACTACTTTCAAAAGAATATAAGCAGTTAATAAACTTAGGATTTGGTAATATGCCTTCCACAATAGCGTCAGCCAAAGTTTTGTACATAGCTAGATGTCTGCCTAAAATTAAGTCCTTATCACTATAGCCAAAGTACTTAGCCCAAATCTCTCCCATATCTTGTTCGTCTCTATCTCGCTCTGGAGTTGCTGTAATTCCTAAAACTTTAACTTTCTTCTTATTCTGTCTATCCATTAACTTCTTAACATACTCATACCATTCTGGCGCCCCACTTCGATGTAACTCGTCTAAAATAATAAAATCATATTCCGCATTGTATTTTTCTTTTAAGTCCTTATTATTACTATCTTTTAAATCTTGATAAGTAGCTAAAATTAAATTATTAAACAAAGTATGATAATCATTATAACCATATAGCATTTTAACATAGTGCTTAATTTGTCCTAAAATTATATCATTAGGCGCTAAGTACAATATTTTTTTATCTCTTCGTTGCAACATCTCATATAAAGCCACAAAACTTTTACCTAAACCCGTTGGCATAACTGCCGTAGCAAAACTTCTTCCTTGATACAATCTATCAATATTAGTTACTGCTTCTCTTTGAACACTTCTTAAAGATAAATTATAGTCTTTCAACTTATTATACCCAATATATCCTTTTAATTGCTCTAAAATCATTTTAGCATTGTTTTTAAACTCTTCATTATTGGATACTAAAGTTGCTAACATAGCTGTAGCAATCTGTTCAAAGTTTGGCAAACCTTTAACTTTATCATAAAAGTCCATAAAATTACGACTAACTAAATCATTAATTATCTTTTTTCGTTGTTCTAAGTTTAAAGAAGTCTCAATTCCCATACTAGATAAATCAACCATGTCAATAATGCCATTCGCATACCACTCTTCTTTATTTTGTGATTCAATATCATGTGTTCCTACATAGTTACTAAACAAAGTATTAAAGGCTTCTTTCGGATTATTAAATAAATTACTCATATCATTTATGCTTAAACTATTAATATAATCTACAATACTTTGATATTCTTTAGGTATCGTAAGAGAAATGGTATCACTTACCTTAATATCATATTTAATATTTTTTCTACTCATAATACTTGGCTCAATGCCAAATCCATTATTTAGAATTTCTTGTAACGTATCGCTATATTTATCCCCTAGTATCGTCTGTAATGTTTGGACGGCATTAAATACTCTTACCTTAGACCGAGCCACATACATGGCATTTAAATATAGTTCCCGAGCCTCTTTATAACTAATCTTTCCCCCAGTTAAATTATATATATTATCCAAGCTCATATCTAAGTTTTGTTCATCAAACTTACTATAATCAGCATTCAAAACTTTATTTCTAACCTCATCCAAATTAGCAATCAAATAATTCTTTATCTCTCTAATCTCTTTAGTTTCTACTACTTGTTGCAACAAGCCCATAACTTCAGCTAAAGAAGACGATATCGAAATAATCTTTTCTTGTGGGATAGTCTGGTAATACTCTAATTCTCGCGAAGAAAACGCTGAACCCATAGTCCGAATTACAAGTCTATTAGTTTTCCCTTTAGCCACCTCAAAGTCTAAAACATCTAAAAGCATAACTAATTTATCTTTAGCTAAATTTTCCTCTGCTGTATAACCTTCATACGACTTACTATCAATAAAAGTTAAACCATTTTGAAATCTATTCGATGTGATATCCATATATTCTTGCGGTAAAGTTTCTTTAATATTATCAAGTTGGCTCTTATTAACAGCATTTCTAATTGCATTAATGTAATACTTTTGTAATTCGTCTAACTTTCTCTCATGCTTAGCAATATAATCTTCTACCCGCTTGGCTATCTCTTCATAAATATACTTTCCGGCATTAAACGTCGTAACTCCAAGTTCCTGCTTTGGTACTTTAACGATTATATACTTATCTTCATAATCTTCTCTACCATACATCAAACACACATTAGCGTCACTACTTAAAGAAATACAATTAGTATCTTTATCATAATGCATTTTAACATGATTAACCATTTCTTCTAAAGTCAATGAAGAATTAGCATTATATCTTTCTTCTCTCTTAAAAAACTCTCTATCTGTAATAATTTTAGCAATATTACCTTCACTATCTAATATCGACTTATCCTTAATACCAGATAAATCACGCATATTTAACGCTCTAAAAAAATAATAATACTCCTCATCCTGATAACAATTATTTAAGTTAAACAAATCTTTCATATTACCGTCACCTACTATTACATAATACCATATTTCACTCCAAAGAAAAAGAATAGATTTCTCTACTCTTAATACTCACAGTTACCTGGAGTTCTAGGATATGGAATAACATCACGGATATTATCAATACCAGTTAAATACATTATTAAACGTTCAAAGCCCATACCAAATCCTGAATGAACTGTTGTTCCGTATTCTCTTAATTTTAAATACCAATCAATCTCTTCATAGTTGATATTAAAATCTTTCATACGACTAAGAAGTTTATCGTAATTTTCTTCTCTTTGCGAACCACCCATTAATTCGCCAGACCCTGGTACTTCTAAATCAACTGCTGCCACAGTCTTATTATCCGGATTTAACTTCATGTAATAAGCCTTAATATCTTTTGGCCAGTTCTTAATAAATACTGGACCATTAAAGTAATTAGTTAAATATCTTTCATGTTCTTTAGCAATATCTTCGTTATAATCTGGTTCAAACTCCCATTTAACATCAGCTTTCTTTAAGATATCAATAGCTTCTTTATGGTCAATACGCGCAAAGTTTGAAGAAACTAACTTTTCTAACTTTTCAATAAGTCCCTTCTCTACAAAACTATCTAACATTTTCATTTCGTCTTTACAATGTTCTAAAACATAAGAAACAATATACTTTAAGAAATCTTCTTCAATATTCATTAACTCTTCTAAATCACAGAAACATATTTCTGGTTCAATCATCCAGAACTCATTGGCATGAGTCTTAGTATTAGAGTTCTCCGTTCTAAAAGTTGGCCCAAAAGTATAAATCTTCTTAAAGGCATGAGCAAAAGTCTCACCATGTAACTGACCACTACCTGTAATATAAGCCAAACGACCAAATAAATCTTTTGACATATCAGCCTTACCATCTTTCATAGGAATATGGTTCAAATCTAGAGTTGTTAACTTAAACATTTGGTCTGAGCCTTCACAATCAGCAGTTGTAATTAAAGGCGTATGCACATAAGTATAATTATTCTTTTGGAAATATTCATGAATAGCCATAGCGGCTACACTTCTTACTTTAAATACCGCATGAAACAAATTAGTACGAGGTCTTAAATAAGCTACACTTCTTAAATACTCTCTTGTATGTCTTTTAGGTTGAATTGGATAATCTTCTGGACAATCTCCTAAAAGTTCTAAATTTTCTAAAGAAAGTTCAAACTCTTGACCAGATCCTTGAGACTCTACTAAAGTCCCACATACTTTAATTGAAGATCCAATATGTAACTTTTGAATCTCTAAGAAATCCTTTAAATCCTTCGTATATACAACTTGTAAAGGATTTTGACTAGTCCCATCACTTAAAGCAATAAAACCAAAGTTAGATTGTTTACGGTGATTCTTAATCCAACCACAAATACTTAACTTCTTACCAATATCTTCTTTTTTAATATCAACTATATCTAACATAATACTCCCTCTTTCTATGGATTTAATCTATTAGGTCCTCTAAATAAGAATTGTGTTTCTTTAATTGAAGATAACCCTAATAATAACATGGTAAGTCTATCTACTCCAATAGCAAAGCCACCATGAGGAGGACAACCATATTTAAAGAATTCTAAGTAGAATTCAACATCCTTCCCTAATCCTTTTTCTTTTGCATTCTTAACAATTTCTTCATAACGATGTTCTCTTTGCGCCCCAGTTGTAATTTCCGTCCCACGCCAAATTAAATCATAACCTTGTAATTCGCCATTTTCGTCTCTCATATGATAGAAAGCTCTTTTAGCGGCACTAAATCCTGTAACAAAGATAAATTCACTATCATATACTTCCTTAGCAAATCTACTTGTAAGCTTCTCAGCTTCAGCATTCATATCTCCAATATCCTCAGTCGGAATGACATAACCATATCTTTGATTTAACTCTTGATACAAATCTTGTAATTTAATTCTAGGAAAATGTTTCTTAGGAATAACAACCTCATTATTAAATACTTCTTTAATTGTCTCATCATAACGCTCTTTAACTTTAGTTAATCCAGCAATCAATAAATCTTCTTCTAAATTCATAACATCTTCATAAGAATCAATATAACTAAACTCTAAATCAAATGATGTAAATTCTGTCGCATGTCTATTAGTATTAGAATTTTCCGCTCTAAATGCTGGCGCTACTTCAAATATTTTAGACATTCCAGCAGCCATAGCCATTTGTTTATAAAATTGTGGTGATTGAGCTAAATAAGCTTTTCTATCAAAGTACTTAACTTCAAATACTTCACTACCTGATTCTGATGCAGCCCCTAGTAACTTAGGAGTATGTATCTCTGTAAAATCATTCTTATATAAATAGTCTCTCATTCCTTCAACCATAGTTGACTCAATTTGTCTAACTAACATGTTTCTCTTATTTCTTAAATCTAACCATCTATAATCTAATCTCGTATCAATACTAACCCCATCTAAGTTGTTATAATCAAATGGTAAGCCTTCGGCTTTTGAAGTAACCTCAATACTACTTGGAATAATCTCCATTCCCCCTAACTTAACAGCGTCATTTAAAACTAATTTTCCCATAACTTTAAGTGTACTATCAACACTAATATTACTCATAATATCAAGCAATTTAGCATTAGCCTCATCACTCTTTTCAATAGTCATTTGAACACTACCAGTACTATCCCTTAAGATAACAAACATAACCCATTTCTTATCTCTTATGGTCTCTACAAACCCACTAAAACTTATTTCTTGACCAACATAATTTTTTAAATCTTTTACATATATTTTTTCCATTTTTAATACCTCTCTCTTTTTAAACTATTACCTTTTATCATATTTACATAATTATCAGCAAGCATACTATAATCACACTTATCTAAATAATATTTCCTATTCGTTAATTGATATTCTATAACATAATCTCTAAATTGTCCAAACAAAGTTTTCAAATCTCCATTATTAATATTTTCTAATCTAAAATCTAAATACCCAATATCTTTATTATTAAATAATAAATCAAATCTATTTGTATCATAAGTACTTAGTGTTACATACTCACTATCAAAGACTTTATAATCCCATAATGGCGATTTTGTTCTTACTCCCATATTATCAGCTTCATAAATAAAACCCATCTTATAATATGTTACTTTACTATCTTTTTGGACTAATCTACTATTTATTAAATATTCATAGTTTTTATTAGTCAATCGATGTAATATCTTACAAAAACAAAACATCATATGATTTATATTTAAGTAATTTACATATTCATAAGTAAAATCTTTTTCTTTTAGTATCATAAATCCTCCTGTAAAATGCAAAAAAATCTATAACGTAAGAACGAGATTTCCCGTGGTGCCATCTTACTTTATAGACTTCTATCTACCTTTATTATGTATTTAACGCATTACTTACGAGATATACTCTCCTTGGCTGTTTTTCATTATACTAACTTATTAGTTTCCATCAACCACTAACTTTCTTTAAAGTATCATATAATTAC
>CALBBI010000034.1:0-13198 GCA_937926935.1 uncultured Bacillota bacterium | reverse complement strand
GATTAGTGAGAACCCAGAACGAGCCACGATTATAGAAGAAAACAATGAAGCTCTTTTACAGAGAATCCGTTTGATACAAAATGCAAGGGAAGAGATTATTTTATCTACTTTTTCTTCTTCGATACCTAGGATACTTGCTAAGTTTTTAATTTTGATAATATCTTCTTCGGTTAGATTGCTATTTTGAATATATTCGTCTAACTTGATAAGAATTTCGTTAATATCAAGACCGGTTTGTTCTTCGATAGTATCTTTATATTTTAGTAATAACGCTTTTAATTCTGGTACGGTATAACCACCAACAGTTACACCTTTTAACTCTAAGATACTTTCAATATCTTGGTTAGTTAGTTTAAATATCTTCGATAAACCTTGAATATCCATTTTAGTATTAATTACTTCTTTATTACTTAAGATACTTAGAAGTTTTAAGTTAGCTAGAGTATCGTTATCAAATAGCGATTTATAGTTTTTGTTTTGATAGACAGTGTTAAGAGTAAAGTCAGTGAACTCTTCTATAGTCATAGTTTCATTAATATCTTTTAAAGATTCATAGTACATAAAGAGACTTGAAACATCGGTTTCGTTTAGACCAAACATCTTAGCAATAGTCTTAGCGTCATACTTGGTCGTAATATTTTTCTTATCTAAGAAAGGCTTGGCTTGGTTTAATAAAGCTTTTTGGTCATTACCTAGATAGTTTTTATAAGTATTATTAGTTAGAACTTTCTTATTAATAAAGTTAGCAAGATTAGTTAGAGTTATCTTCGAAGTTGGGTTAGACGAATTATAAAGAATTAATAGTTGTTTTACTTGGGTTTCGTCAACACCGAGAATTGATGCTAGGTCAGATGAGGTACGAAGACGGGATAGTTCTTTAGTCGTCGCAAAGTTTTTCAAACGATTGATGTTTTCTTTTAACTCGGGAGTAATTTTCTTAGATAGCTCATGGTTATTGTAGACATTAGTTTCTAAGAACGTAATAAGGTCATGAAAACTTAAAGTCACTTCCTTATTATTATAGTAATTAAAATATACTAGTTTTAAGATATAATCTTCAACATCGACATCTTGGCCTAGGTCGCTAAATTTATTGACTAGATTATCGTACTCTAAGGGTTCGTTAATGGTGTTGCCATAACATAAGATCTGATCGACTTTAGGAGTACCCTCTAGACTACGGCAGTATGATGCAACAAAGTCTTCTTCACTACTAGGATAGATTAAAGCAATTTGGTTAGTACTTTGGAATACTTTATTAACCTCATTTTCTTCGTTGGAAGTAAATTCATATTGTAAATTACCTTTTAAGAAATAACTTAGAGCGAATACAATAATAAATAGAAAAATTGCAATATGGCGAATACCAAAACTGAAGTTACCTAACCAAGTTAAATCAGGTGAGAAATGTTTCTTCTTGGTCTTAGTAATAAGCCCGTCGAATATTAAGATAAGTGCTGGTAAGGCTAAGAAGATACTGATTAAACTGAAGATTACCCCTTTAGCTAGAACGATACCTAAATCACGGCCAATGGTGAAACTCATGAATACTAAGGCAAGTAAACCAACAATAGTCGTAATAGAACTACTCGAAATAGAACTAAAAGAATGGAATAAAGCATTTTTCATAGCTTGTTCTTTATCAGGGGTTACTTCTTTTTCTTGGTTATAACGGTTCATTAACATGATTGAATAGTCCATAGATAAAGCCATTTGCAAGATAGCACAAATAGATACGGTAATGTTAGAAACACTACTAAACATAATATTAGTACCCTTGTTTAGGAAAACGGCAAGGCCGATTACGAATAAAAACAAGAATGGCTCGGTGTAACTATCGCACATAATAATAAGGATAACCATAGCACAGAATATGGCAAGGGCAATTACCGAAACTTTTAAGACAGGAGCATTTCTTGTAGCAACGTCCCCTGACATGTAGACTTCATAATCTTTGTAATCATTTTTAATAGTTTTATACACATTGGCAGCGTTAGTAGAATCACTTTCCCCAGAAACACTTACTTGGTATAAAGTATAATTATCTTTATTATAGGTATTAGTGGTGTCATAACTTACAGAAGATACCCCGTCAATGTTAGATAAAGCATCCTTGATACTTAGCTTATCCTCAGTAGATAAATCTTTAAACATAACATTAAGACTACTAGTTGGAAGAGAACCAAACTCTTTGTTCATAATGTCCATACCAATTCTAGTTTCCGAAGTACTTGGTAGGTATTCGGTTAAATCATAGTTTATATTAACTTTGGTAGATAGATATAAACAAAATAATGATAAAATAATAAATATTGTTAAAACGTAATTTCTTTTTTCAATAATAAAATCTGTTATCTTACGCATAAAACCCTCTTTTCTACCAGCTCTTTTTTTAGCTGCACAAACAATTATATGCTAGAAGACTTAGAAAATAAAGTACAAATTTATAGATAGTGTCTAAATTTTGACAGTTGTTGACATTTTAAACGAGTGACATGGTATAATTTTAGAAGATTAGAGGGAAAAATATGAAGGTAAAGAATAAAAATTGTTCGTCAATAAAGACTAAAGAAAAAATAAGAAATGCTTTTGTAGAAAGTTTAAAGGAGGACGGAAGTTTAGCTAATATTAGTGTAACGAAACTAGTAAAGAAAGCCGATATTAGTAGGTCAACATTTTATACGCATTATGAATCAATATATGATATTGCTAAGGAACTACAAGACGAGACATTAAACCTAATTGCCATAGATGATAGTGATATAAAGACCATTGATGACTTAGATAAATATATTCATAAGGTAATAAAGAACTTAAAAGAAAATGAAGAGTTGTATAAGACGATTCTTAAAACAAGAGAACCCCTACTCTTTGTGGAAAAACTAAGTAATATAATTATTAAAAGGTTAAAAGAATTAAAAGTTTTTCGAAATTCTAAGAATGAGACGTTGGAAATTAACTTTTTTACTTTGGGGTGTGTTAATTTGTTTGTTAAATATTTTATGGATAAGTTAGATTGTACCTTGGATGATGTCGAAATATTTATTAAAAATATGGTTAAGAGATTTATCGATTAGAAACTTTGCTAAAATTAGTAGTTTATCGTAGAGAAATATAGATTTTTTTGTGATTTTGTGGTAAGATTAACATGCTTTAGAAAGGAAGTATTTTATGAAAAAAACAAAGATTATTTGTAGTATTGGTCCTTCTACACAAGTTTGGGAAAACTTTAAAGGTATTGTAGAAGCTGGTATGAATGTTGCTCGTATTAATTTTTCACATGCTACTTTAGAAGAAAGAGCGTTAGATGAATCTTTAATTAAACGTGCTAATGAAGAATTAGGAGCTAATATTGCTACTTTATATGATACTAAAGGACCTGATTTAAGAACTTGTACTTTTGAACAAGATAAGATTGAACTTGTTAAAGGTAATAAGATTCGTATTGTAGAGGAAGATGTTTTAGGTACAGCAGAAAAGATATCTTTTAACTATAAAGGAATTTTAAAAGATTTAGAAGTTGGTCAAGCTATACTTTTAGATGATGGTTTTTATAAGTTAGTTGTTGTTTCTAAAGAAGATGATGGTTTAACTTGTGAAATCATTAATGGTGGAGTTATTAAGTCTCGTCGTGGAGTTTGTATTCCAGGAGTTAAACTTAATGTTCCATTTATCTCTGATGTAGATAAAGAAGATATTAAATATGCTTGTGAACATGATGGTGATTATTTAGCAGTTTCATTTGTTAACTGTGCGCAAGATGTTTTAGATGTTAGGGCATTATGTAGTGAATATGGTAGACCTGATATGATTATTATTTCTAAGGTTGAAACTCAATACGCTATTGATAATTTACAAGAAATCGTTGATGTATCTGATTATATTATGGTTGCTCGTGGAGATTTAGGTATTGAAACTGGTTTAGAAAATTTACCTTTATATCAACAAAAGATGATTAATATGTGTCATGCTAATGGTAAAGGTGTAATTATGGCTACACAAATGATGACTTCAATGAAGGAAAGTATCCGTCCTACTAATGCAGAGGTTAATGATGTTGCTAATGCTGTTTTAGCTGGTTGTGATGCTGTTATGACTAGTGATGAAACTACTATGGGTAAGTATCCAGTAGAAACTATAGAGTATATGGCTAAGATTGCTGTTAATGCTGAGAAAATGACTAAATATAATTTAGAAGATTATAAGTTACTTGGTACAGCAATTCATAATACAATTGCTAAGTGTGCTGTTGATGCAACATTAGAATTACCTATTAAGGCTATTGTAGCTAACTCTTTAACTGGTAAGACTGCTTTAGATATTTCTTCATTAAGACCTAATGCGTTAATTGTTGCTACTGTAACTAGTGAAAAGGTTGCTCGTTCTCTAGCACTTAAATGGGGAGTTTATCCAAAGATTGTTCCTGTTTCTAATGATACTGATAGTATTGTTTTAGAAGGAGTTAAACAAGCTAAAGCTATGTTAGATTTAAAATATGGTGATTTAGTTGCTGTTGTTGGTGGTTTCCCTAAGGATGCTCATACTAACTTCTTAAAGATTCAAGAAATTTAGTTTAGATTAATTAGGCAATGCCCTGTTATGGGTGTTGTCTTTTTTGATACCTTGAAATATTAAAAGAACTTTCAAATAAGAAGAAAGTTCTTTGTTTTTTAAGTATCCTACTCTTACTATGCCTTAATAAGCCCAAAATTAAGTAAATCAACATGCTTTTTTATATTTTCATTTCGCAAAAAGCAATTTTTTTCGATTTTGCGAAATGAAATGAAATTTTTTAGATCTTTATAACTAAAAAAGAACCCTATTATAAGAGTTCTAAATATTAATCATCTTCACCACGATTTTTAAATTGGAAGACAATAGGAGTTCCAGTTAAATCAAAGGCTTCTCTAATCTTATTTTCTAAATATCTTTGATAACTGAAATGGACTAAACCTTTATCATTAACTTGGAAAGTAAACTTAGGAGGTTGGAAACCAGTTTGACTAACAAAGTATATCTTTAGTCTTCTACCTTTATATGAAGGTGGTTCATGTAACCCTACGGCTTCAGTTATAACATCATTTAAGACGTTAGTTTTAATTTCTCTTGTCGCATTGTTATAAGCCTTAATTATTTCAGGCATTAATGTATTTACACGCTTTTTAGTTAAGGCACTTAAGAATACGGGAGTAACGAATGGAATGAATTGGAATTCATTAGCAATTAGTGTTTTCCATTTCTTTAGTTCCGTATTAGGATCGCTTATAGTATCCCATTTATTAACAACTAATACAATGGCTTTACCAGCTTCTAGAGCATAAGAGACGATATGTTTATCATGTTCAATAATGCCTTCTTCGGCGGAGATAACGACACAGCAAACATCACTACGGTCAATGGCTCTTAAACTTCTTACTAAGCTATACTTTTCTACTGACTCATAGATACGACCTTTTTTACGCATACCAGCAGTATCAATTACAGTATACTCTTCACCATTATAACGGAATTTACTATCGATAGCGTCTCTAGTTGTACCAGCAACATTAGATACAATAGCACGATTTTCATTTAAAATAGCATTAATTAAACTACTCTTGCCAACATTAGGACGGCCAATAATACAGAACTTCAAAGTATTATCAACTACTTCAGGAGATTCACCCATATCTTTAACGATTTCATCTAATAGTTCATTAAAGCCAGAGTTATGAGCGGCACTTACTGGAATTATAGTTTCAAATCCTAGTTCATAGAAGTTATAGATTAAGCTTTCTTGCATTTCTTTATTATCTAATTTATTAGCAACAACGATTACTTTCTTACCAGATTTCATTAAAATATCTCTAATAAGATAGTCGTTTTGATTTAATTCTGTTCTACCATCAACAACAAAAACAATTAAATCAGCTTCATCAATAGCAAGTTCACCTTGCATTCTAATATCTTTATTAAAGTCCCCTTCTCCAAGGTCAATACCACCAGTATCAACAAGTAAGAAGTTATGGTCATTATAATTTACGGTACCATAGATTCTATCTCTAGTAACTCCAGGAGTATCCATAATAATAGATTTAGATTCACCTATAAGACGATTAAAGATAGTTGATTTTCCAACGTTAGGTCGTCCAATTAAGCATACACATTTTTTCATGTTTTTCACCCTCTTTTTCAAGTTTTTTTATTTTATCATATTTTGATTTATTTAGCAAATTTTAAATAATAATTATAATAATAACCCCCAATAATAACTATTTATTTCGTCTAATTCAGCAGGTGGTAGTTGATTACAAACTCTTGCTGATTTGATATCTAAAGATAAAGCATAAATGGCATCTTTAAATTCTTCATATAATTTCGAATTATTTTAATCAAGTATAACTTTTTTCATTTCATCACATAAAGGAGCTTCATAATCTTTATAATTGTATTTCATATAATCACATCCATTATTTATTAAGTTTTAACATTTCTATATTTGCTTCTAGTTTTTCTATTCTTTCTTTTAGGCCACTGGTTAAATTTTCAATACGTTTATCTGAGATATCTTGTTTATCTTGGTATTGTTCTAACATTGTTTTGTATTCGCTACATAGACCATCTAATTTTTTTATATCTAAAGTAGTTATATAAGAACCAATTGTCTTTAAAATATCTTCATAGTCTTTAGCAGTATTCGTAAAGAATTTACCAGTACCATAAGAAAAATCCATTTCATTAAGATATCTATCACATTGCATACTTTGACCAGTATCAAATATTGGCGTTGTTCTTACCCATTCTAGAGTATTAACATTTCTAATTATACCAAAGTTTTTTAAATGTCTATCAGTATTCATCATTAAATAATCAACGATAAACATATTAGCAACATTTTCTCTAGCATTTAACACATTATGTTGTTCTAGTATTTTAATATAGAACTCATAATCACTTAGATTATTAGGCTTTTTTTCAGATTTAAAGATATCATAAGCAGAAATAATTTCTTCGTTTTCATTAATAAAGTTCTCACATTTAGAGACTAACTTAGTTTTATCAGACCAGGAAACCCAGTAATTACAGTAATCAAATCCTAATCTTTTACTAATTTGGGATGCTAACCATTCATTAAAGGGTTCTTCTCTACTAAATGTATAAGTTCCCTTTACTAACACTCTTTTACCTTGTTCAATAATCCAACCTTTTTGAAGCATGCCATCAGTTGTGTTATTGGGAGAGCGTAAAATAGCTTTGTCAGTCGAGGCATTTAGATTAGATGAACTATCTAAGGCAGCTTCTAAGTAGGCTTCATATTGAAAATCATTGTTAAAGAAATTAATATCTTGCCATTTGACAATACTGTTTTCCTCTTTTAACCAATACTGGTCAGATAAAGAAAGAGCATATGATTTATTTAATAATTCTTCAGGTGATGAGACATTTAACTTTTCAAGTAAGTTTTCTAAGTCTTTACGCCAAGAAGGTATACCTCTTCCTTTAAACCATTCATTGACTTGTTTTAAAAGATTGGCTCCTTTAATTCTACTAGCATTCAAAATAGATAATGGCGCATGGTCGATATGGTATGTTTCATATATTTCTTCAATGGCATTAAGAGTTGTGTTATATTCGATTGCCATGATGGGAGTATTTTGGTTCATTAATATATGTCTCATAGTGTTCTTCCTTTCTTAAGTAGTTATTATACTATAGATTTAGCTAGTTTTATAGACTTTATCACCACATACTTTATCAGTGGCATCAGTATTAGTATAAATATATCTAGCATAGATTCTTCTACTCTTGGTATAGATTTCTACTTTAGTACGATCTAATGATGAATCATCTCTAGGGTCTTTAACACAGTTAGAAGTATTAGAAGAGGTTTGGCAGTTATCATCATCTTTCTTAACATAACCAGCTTTTACTAAATCTAAGACTGATACTTTAGCTAAAGATAATTCATTAGAATTAGTAGTTACTTCTTCACCGTATTTATCTTGACCATATAGTGTTGCAGCTTGTTCAATGGTACTTATCTTTTCACAGAAGTATTTTATTTTCATATTTTTATAGATACCTAAAGCATTAGGTACGGCAACGCCCATTAGAACACCAAGTATTACTATTACAGCCATTAATTCAACTAATGTAAATCCTTTTTTATTCATTTTTTATTCCTTTCTAACTTAAATTTAAGCGATATGGATTAGTACTTGAACCATCTCCAGTAGTTGTTTTAACTTTAATATCAGCTCTTAAATAGCCAGTTGGTCTTACGCTATCGGCATTTTTAGCCATACCTAGACCTACAGCACCACCATAACCAATACCATAGAAGTAATTATTCCAAGAAGATGAAATACCTAAAGATGATTGATTATAACTACTTTTAAATAAGTAACTATTTAAACGACAGTCTTTATAGTTATCGCTACTCCATGCATATTCATTTTCTAGGCAGACGCTTCTTAAAATGGTAGAGCTTCCTTTAGTTGAATAGCCGAAATCACTTGGGTACATAAGGGCGATTTGGCCTTTCCAAATAGTTTGGTTACCACTATAAGATGAGTATGCTCTTTCATATAGATACCAGTTTTTAGCGGTAGCTTTATTAGCAACATTGTATGGCATACCGCCAATATTCCACACTACTGTTTCAAAAGCATTTCTTGTAGTGGCATTTTTTAAGCCGGTGGTTGTAAAATCACAACTTGTAGTAGCATTATTAGAGTTATTATAGCAATTACCTTTAGAGGCATTGTAATATAGGGAGTTATTAATGCTTAATGAAGTATAGCCTTTATTTAGTAGTTTCATTAAATCAGCACTAGACCAGTCGTTATATCCTAAGCCATTATTTTGATTGCTTTCTGATGAGTCGTAAGAATAACCACCGATGGTATCATCTCTTATTATTTTGACTAAGTCTTCTTTGGTGCCATCAAATTTTGTTATATTTTTAAATACACCAATAATACGCCACTTTTCACAGTTGGCAGCAGTTTGATTAGCATAATTACTACAATTAAAGAGAACATAGTTATTTGGGTTAGCTCCAATATATCTTATGTTATTATCGGGATCATCTGTAGCGAAGTCACTGGAATCTTTAGTATAAGCAGCGTTTATTTTATCAATTAAAGTATTGGTTGGGTTTGATGGTGTTGTGGTTGTTCCAGAACCAGGGGTTGTTGTTGAACCTGAGCCGGATCCAGAAGATGATCCCGAACCAGTGTTACCAGAATCAGAACCAGATCCAGTATTAGATCCGGAACCGGTATTTCCAGAGTCAGAACCAGATCCAGTATTAGATCCGGAACCAGTGTTACCAGAGTCAGAACCTGAAGAACCACCAGTATCTGGGTTTGTTGTTGTCCCACCAGATGTTGAGCCACCTGTTCCACCAGTATTACCATTATCAGGAGTTTCTGTAGCAGCTCCAGCACTCTTACAAACAACATAAATACTAGTTGATGAAGTCACAAAACCTCGAAGGAGATTACCATTAGGAGATGCTTTTCCATCACATTCATACTTAGTACCGGCACGATTTCTTCCTTTAATATTAGTAATACGATATTTAGTTCCGTAAGGAATGTTTTCTCTATCGTAGTCAGTTTGAGCACTCGCTACTAATTCATCATCAAAATATAAATCGAAAGTAAATGGCAAGTTAGAATATTCATAAGAACCATCTACTATGGCATTAACGTCAAATTTTATATCACCAGTAATTGGGGAACCATCGGGATTATATTTATTTAAGTTATAGATGGTATCATTACCGCATACTCTATTATTCGCATCATCGGGATTATATAAATATCTTACATATATTCTTTTATTTTTAGTATATACTTGGAATTTATCACGATCCATGCTTCTGTTATCACGAGGATCTTTTATACAATCTGAAGTACTATCAAATTTCGTTATATCACATGATTCATTATCTTTATTTAGATAACTACCATCGATTAATTTATAAAGTGGCAAATTATCTTTTAAAATTGTTTCTTCTTCGCCTTCTTGGACTTGGTCACCATAGTTATCTTGGGCGTATTGTAAGGCAGCTTTTTCGATATCACTAACCTTCTCACAAAAATATCTTACTTTCATATTAGAAGATATTTTAAAGACACTTGGTACAGCAATAGTCATAATGATACCCATAATAACTAAGACCGCTAATAATTCAACTAATGTAAAACCTTTTTTATTCATATTACCCTTACCTTTACTATATTAATTATAGTATATTTTTAAGATTAGATAAAGAAAAAGTTTAGATAGCGATACCATCTAAACTAAAACTTTTAGCTTCAGTTATTTTAACATTAACTATTTTGCCAATTAAGTCTTTATTTCCTTCGACGTTAACTAGTTTCATAGTGTCAGTGTAACCACATAATTTAGTATTATCTTTTTCACTTATGCCTTGGATTAAGACAGGAACTACTTTGTTTAATAGTTTTTCATTGTTTTCTAAAGAGTATTTATTTACTAATTGATTTAATTCATGAAGTCTTTGTTCTTTTTCTTTTAATGGGGTATTATCTTCCATTTTAGCAGCAGGTGTTCCTACTCGTGGGGAGAAAATAAAGGTATAGGCGCCATCGTATTTACAATGGTTTACTACTTCTAATGTTTCTTTAAAGTCGTTTTCGGTTTCACCAGGGAATCCAACGATAATATCAGTTGAGATAGCAACATTAGGTATTCTTTCTTTCATTTTATCAAATAAAGTTAGATATTCTTCTTTAGTGTAACGTCGACCCATTAGTTTTAGTATTCTAGAAGAACCGGATTGTAATGGTAAGTGGATATAAGGCATGATGTTGTCTCTTTTTGCTATTATGTCTATCATTTCGTCAGTGAAGTCCCAAGGGTGGGATGTTACAAATCTTACGCGAGGTATTTTAGTATTGCTAACCATTTCTAGTAGTTTAGCAAAGCTTACTTCGTTTTCTAAGTCTTTACCATAGGCATTGACGTTTTGACCTAGTAAAGTTACTTCTTGGTAGCCTTCTTTGACTAGTTTTTCTACTTCTTCGATTATACTTTTAGAGGCTCTACTTCTTTGACGTCCTCTAGTATAAGGAACGATACAATAAGTACAGAATTTATCACAACCATACATGATATTTACCCAAGCATTAATTTTAGAATCTCTTTTGTACTTAACGTTTTCGATTATTTTGCCTTCTTCAGAATATACTTTGATGTTTTGGCTATTTTGATGTTCTTTAATCATGCTTGCTAGTTCATAGATGTTATGGGTTCCGAATATTATATCAACATATGGGTGTTTAGTTCTAATTTCGTTTACGACTACTTCTTCTTGAGCCATGCAGCCACCGATACATACAATTAAATCTTTCTTAGTGTTCTTTAGGTGTTTACATCTTCCTAAGTAGCCGAAGACTTTATCATGAGCATTTTCTCTAATAGCACAGGTATTTAAAACGACAATATCACTATCTTCCAATTCGTTTGTTTCTGTGTAACCTAGGTTTTCTAAGATATATTTAATTTCTTCGGAATCATGGACATTCATTTGGCAGCCATAGGTTCTTAAGAAATATTTTTTACCTTGGTATAAGTTATTGTTTTCTTCATTAGCTAAATAGATTGTTTCTATTGTTTCTTTAGTTCTTTTTTTAGCATCGTTTAAGTTTGGTAAATTCATAGTATCACTCATTTCTTTTAATATTTTACATATTTATTATCACTTTGTAAAGAAAAAAGATAGATTTTGTTCTATCTTGAAACTTGCATTGTAGACATTTGTTTTAACTCTTCTAAATGGCTTTTTAAAACGAATTTAGTAGCGATATTTAAAGTTTTGATATCGCCTTGAAATAATTTTTGATCGGTTATTCTTGCACTGTCATAGAAGAATTCTAAATCGCCATGAACTAAGCTTACTAAGTAATTGGGATATTCTTTTTTTAAGACTTCTTGAATTAATCTATCGTTTATTTTATTGTTAAATATTTTTATTAAATCTTGGTAGTTTTTTGTAATACAGAAGCGGTCTAAAAATGGTTTAACGAATAAGTTGCTTAGTTCAGCTTGTTTTAGGTCAGCATATAGGGGACCGCCATAAACTCCATCATCTTTTAAACATTCTTCTAGATATTCTCCGATAGTTAAATAATCTTTATTACTTAAATAATCATTAATCATATTTCACCTATTCCTTATATAAATATTATATCATACTGATTTTATTTATGTATATTATTTATCTAAAGTTAATTTAGTTGACGTTAATTTAAACTTAGTTGGTATGGACTTGCACTACTTCCGTCTCCCGATGTTATGGAGATATTTGATTTTAAATATAATGTTGGATTGATACTATTTTTTCCATGTGCACCCCCATTTCCTACTCGTCCATATGAATCTGGCGCCATGACTGAAAAGGCATGATTTTTAAGTCTATTCATAGACCAAACATTTTTTGCTACATATATATAATCATTATCTTTACAATATTCATTTGAAGCATTCATCCAGTCGGCAGCCAAGCTATAATTTAAACATTTTGTTCGGTTTGGTGTGGATCCACCACTTGTTGCATATGCATAATCGCTGGGTTGAATTAATCCTATTTCTCCTATCCAGTAGTCAGAGTTAGAACTAATATTATGTTCCATATTATAAGATTCTTCTGGAGTAGTGCCAAAGTATAAACTGCCTAAATTCCACTTAACACTTTCAATTTTGTTTTTAGTATCAGCATTTTTTAAACCTGTCGTTGTAAAATCACAAGGTGCTAATTCATTTTCCGGTCCTACATAACACTGGCCACTGCTGGAGTTATAATACAAAGACCCTCCATTTTCCAAAGACTCATGTCCTCTGTTTAATAAAAAGTTTATTTTTGATTCATTCCAAATGTTAGTTCCCATTCCACTATTTATATCTGATGTTGAACTATTCCATGCAAAGTATCCAATTGCTTCTTTTCGCATTATTTTAACTAAATCTTCTTGTGTGCCATCCTCTTTAGTCATATTCTTGAATAGACCAATAATACGCCACTTTTCACATGTGCTATCACTTTGATTGTTATAATCACTACAATTAAAATAAACATAATTACTTGGATCTTTTCCAATATACCTTATATTATTATCTGGATCATCATCAGCAAAGTTAACTGTATCTTTACTGGCTAAATCAGTAATAGTTTCAGCCATATATT
>CALBBI010000033.1:0-24399 GCA_937926935.1 uncultured Bacillota bacterium | reverse complement strand
TGAGGAAAATGAATGTAGTAATGTTTACGATAATAAGTGTGGAATGTAAGACCTGCGGGTCTTTTTTCTTTTGAATAAAAAAACGCCCCTAACTACTGTTAGGTGCAAACCCTTAAACTGGTAACACCCAACATGCAAAAATTGAGTATTTCCTTTTTTATTATATGAAGTTTCCTTCATCTATATACATGTTAACATAAATATATCTTAATGTCAAGTATTCTAAAAATAAACGCAGGATAAAATGCTTTACTTTATAAAATAATAACTTATAATATTTACTTGGAGGTTAATTAGATGAGCGATAATGAAAATAAAAACTTAATTATAAGTAGGAAAGAACTT
The DNA here is from genome assembly GCA_937926935.1 of uncultured Bacillota bacterium. Taxonomy (GTDB): domain Bacteria; phylum Bacillota_I; class Bacilli_A; order RF39; family UBA660; genus CAG-605. The sequence goes on along the minus strand of CALBBI010000033.1, from coordinate 24,054 downwards.
GAAGACTTACAAGAGATGTTTCAAGAATGAGATGAGCTAAAAGCTAAATTAGATATGACGGAACTAAACTTAAAAAGAAAAATTCTTGCTACTCATAAACGTAAGTTAAAGAAAGTGATTTTGGAAATAGAGAATGCTCAAAACAAGTTAGAAAAATTAGAAAATGAATTTGAAAATACAATTAGACTATATGCTTCGATGGCTAATGAAGAAGATAGCTCTTTAGAAATTAATTCTTTAGTTATCGGGAAAAAGGTAATTGAAAAAAATCTTGATAATTTCTTTTTATTTAATATTTTAAATCATAATCGCCATTATGGTTATGGAAAACTTGATGATTACGAGGAGGGGACATCAAAAGCTATAATGCGTCAAATATTCTCACCAGATAGTAATAAATCGTTAGAAGATTTAAGAAAAGAAATGATTAACACAATTAGATATATAAAGACTTTAAAAAGAAATATTAATGAACTATGTCAAATTTATGGCCATGAATGGCAATTTGAAAACATCGTCTCACGAGAATTTAACTGGCATTTTTATGGCTTTGACTGTCAGTATAAATGTATGTTTTGTGGTAAAGAAGAAAATGTTATTATTAATGACCTTAGTACTATAAAAGATTATCATAACCCAAGTGAAGTTCTAAGTAAGAAAGCTCTAGATTTTCAATTAGAAGATTATATAAATGCTCATACTAAAACTTTGAAAAAATAAAATTTTACTGTCTATATTAGTAGGCAGTTTTTTCTAACTAAAAATATTTAATTATCTTTAAAACTAAGAAAAAATGTAATATAATTTAAAAGAGTAGAGGGATATTATGAAGTTATTTAAGAAAGATGAATCTAAGACAAATATTAATGAAGATAAAGAAATTTTAAAGAAATATCAAGGAGAAAGTTTAAAAGATAAAGAGATTATTTTAAAGGAATATCATAGTGATATTTTAGGACTTAGTAGTAATGAAGCTGGTAAAAGATTATTAAAAAATGGACGAAATATTGTTGTTAAAGATGACAATAAAACATTTTTATACTTTTTACTAAATGCTTTTAAAGATGAATTCATTATTATACTATTAGTGCTTTCGGTAATTAATTTCCTTTTAGGAGATACTTTGGGGTCGTTAATCATTATTATAATTGCTACAATAAGTGCGTTAATTAGATATTTTCAAGATTATGCGGCTTATAAGTTTAATAAAAAGTTGAAAAGTAGTATTAGTTCAATGGTAACGGTTATTCGTAATAAAGAGGAAAAAGAGATAAAAGTTTCTAACGTGGTAATTGGCGATATTATTAGGTTAAATGCTGGAACGATTATACCAGCTGATTTAAGAATAATTGATGCTAAAGACTTATTTTTAGATCAAGCTGTATTTACGGGAGAAAGTGTTTTAGTAGAAAAGATAAGCGAGTGTTCTAATCCATACCATGAAATATTTGATATTCCTAACGTGGCATTAATGGGTTCTTCGGTGGTGTCAGGCTTAGGTACAGGGGTAGTTATAAATACAGGGTTTGATACGTATTTAGGTAAGGTAGGCAATAAGGTTACGACAAAGAAGAGTGAAACTAACTTTGATAAAGGTATTAAACAAATAAGTAGGCTTTTAATAAGATATATGGTTATTGTATGTTTAGCAGTAATCGTTATTGATGGGGTGATAAAACAAAATATAAATGAAGCCATCTTGTTTGCTTTATCGGTGGCTGTTGGGATAACTCCAAGTATGTTACCTATGATTTTAAATGTTAATCTAACTAAAGGAAGTCAGGCGTTAGCAAAGAAAAACACTCTTGTTAAAAAGATTGACGCTATCCAAAATTTAGGGGCAATTGATATTCTTTGTACGGATAAGACGGGAACTTTAACGGAGAATAAGATTGTTTTGCAAAAATATATTGATGCTAGAGGTATAGAAAATAAAAGCATTTTAGAGTATGCTTATCTTAATAGTTATTATGGAACGGGGTTAAAGAACTTAGTTGATAAGGCGATTTTGACTTACGGCAAGGAAAATAAGATAGATGAATATATTGAAAAATATGAGAAGATAGATGAAATACCTTTTGATTATAATCGTAAAAGACAAAGTGTTATTGTAAAAAATAGTAAGAGCTATCGCATGATTACTAAGGGAGCTTTAGAAGAAGTACTAAGTGTTTGTACGAAGATAAAATTAGGTCAAAAGGTTGTTGATATAACAAAGGAACATGAAAGAATTATTGAAGATAAAGCTAGGGAGATGGCTGATAATGGTATGCAAGTAATCGCCTTGGCTTCGAAAACAAATTGTCTTAATGATAGTTTAGAAAAAAATATGGTTTTTATTGGGTTTGTGGCTTTTTTAGACCCCGCTAAGAAGGATGTTAAAGCAACATTAAAAAATTTAGCTAATATAGGGGTTAGAACAAAAATACTTACAGGAGATAACCCTTATGCGACGAAGAATATTTGTAATTTAGTGGGACTTCGTACCGATAATATAATGTTAGGAAAAGATATTGATTTATTAAGTGATAAAGAGTTAAAAGAGCGTATTGAGGATGTTAGTGTATTTGCGCGTATGAATCCGTTACAAAAAGAAAGAGTTGTTAGACTTTATAAAGAACTTGGGCATGTTGTTGGTTATATGGGGGACGGGGTTAATGATGCACCAAGTTTGGCGACGGCGGATATTGGTATTTCGGTTAACAGTGCGACTTCGATAGCGAAAGAAGCTAGTGATATTATTATTCTTAAACAAAGTTTGAAAGTCGTTTATGACGGGGTCATTGAAGGGCGCAAGGTATATGGCAATATAATGAAATATATGAAAATGGCTTTAAGCGCTGATTTTGGTGATGTGTTTAGTATTATGATATCAAGTATTTTCTTACCATTCTTACCGCTTTTACCAATTCAAATGTTGCTACAAGATTTTATATATGATTTTTCTCAAATTGGGATACCTTATGATAATGTAGATGAAGAGTTTTTGAAGTATCCTAAGAAGTGGGATACTAAAGGCCTATCGAGGTTTATGAAGGTTATGGGAATAACGAGCTCGGTAATTGATTGTTTAGCTTTCTTAATTTTTTGGTTTGTTTTGGGATATAATAATGATGGAATGAAGGAGTATTTTCAAACGGCATGGTTTGTAACTTGTTTAATTACAGAGTTAATGATTATTTATAATGTTAGAACAAGTAAGAAGCCTTTTATTCAGTCTAACGCTAGTAAGAGACTTAATGGTTTGATAATTTTAGCTAGTATCTTAACTATATTAACACCAATATTACTTCATAATGTTAAGACTTTTAATTTTGTGATTTTACCACCAGTGTTTTATCTATACTTGGTAATTTTAGTATTGTTATACTTTGGAATTGTTTCACTAATTAAGAAGATATATATTAAGAAATATAAGGAGTGGTTATAAAGTTCTAAATGGTTGTTTAGGGCTTTTTTCTATGGAAAAATCGTGGTAGTATATTTAGTATTAATAAGAGGTGAGGCTTTATGAAGTGTATAGAAAGACGTCTTTTAGATATTAGAAGAATGAGTAATAATGCTACAGATAAGGAATGGGCTGTAGTTTATAATTGGCTTAGTACCGGAAGATTAAATTCTAAGAAGGATGCGGAGATTTGTTATTTTAATATTAGTCGCAATAAAAAGTGGTATTATTCTTTGTATAAGGAAAATTTTGTTGAATGGCATTTTTTACTTTTCTATTTTGCGTATACACTTATTCCTTTATTTCTTCGTTTGGCGTATGAACCGGTTATGAATGGGGTAATAGCGAATATGATTGGTTATTCTAATGAGTATATGACTTTAGGCGATGCTATTCCAGTGGAGTATCGCTTTGTTATTTGGGGGTTATCTTCCGTTGTAACAATTGGTGTTGTTAGAAAAGTGATTTGGAATTTAGGTATTAAAAAGCCGGTTGATGAATTAGCAGAAGGCTTAGGTTTAAGGTTAAAAGCTGAAGAAGATAAGATGTTAAATGATAGTGCTACCAAAGAATTAAATCAGGATAATGTTAAAGACATGCAAGTGGCAAAGAAAAATGATGTGGTTCATGCTTCTTCGTTTGTTAAATTGATTGGTGAAGATATAAAGTTGGTTATGGCAAATTCGTATCCTAATTTGGAGGGTGATATTGCCAAGTTACGCGAACTGGCTAATAGATATGTTGACTATATAATTCGAGAAAAACAGAAAAGTGGGACGAATGCGATTAAGTTGGAGCTATCTAAGGAGACTGACTTTTATGCAGAGTTAAATAAATTAGAAGAACAAATTAAAAAGAATATTGAAATAAATGCCATGCGAGAGAGTAACGAAAAATATTTAGACGATATAATGAATGGTGCTAATAGTACTTATAGTGGTCTAGTAAAAAGTGGCAGTATTCCTACGCTTGGCGAGAGTGCTTTTGAAGATTTAACTGAAATAAATGATAGTGAATTATCAAAAAAATTAAAACTTAAATAATCTTAAACAAACAATGATACATATACGATATATTCTTACAAAAAGTTAACAAAATGTATATTTTACTATTGCTATATATTAATATGAATGGTATACTTTTAGTGGAAGTACCCAAATAGTTGGTGTGTTGCCTCTAATCTGTGCGTAGGCACTAGAAAAGAGGTGGATTTTATGAATTCGAAAGAACTTATCTTACTTTATTTTCTGAAAATAATGGATAAACTCGTTGATATTATAAAAATCGCCATCCTTGTAGTTCTTTTTAAGAATTAAGGATGAGCGAAAAAAATGCACCTAACTGTTGTTAGGTGTAAAGCTGAAATGGCAACACCCAACACTCTAAAATTGGGTATTTCCTTTTTTATTGTATGAAGTTTCCTTCATCTGTATACATAGTATCATAAATATATTCTAAAGTCAAGTATTCAATAAATAAACTTAATGCTACATTTTTAGTATAAGAATATAAAACTTATTAGGAAAAATAAACCAAGGCATGGTCTTTTCAAATCAAGAAAAATTTGCTACAATTATAGTGGTGATAGTGTTATGAAGAAAAATGGTTATACAGTAGTGGAATTATTAGTGTTAATTGGGATAATTGCGTTATCAGCAGTTTTAATCTTACCTAAATTAAGCTTAGCGTTCCAAGATAAAAGAGAAGATACTTATGAAACCGATTTAAGAATGTACTTAAAAGATGCGGAAATATATGGTGAAACGAAAAAAGAAGAAATTAAAAATCAAGATGAGTATATTGTAACAATAAAAGAACTTGCTGATGCAGGATATATTGTAACTATAAATGACGACGTTAAAGATCCAAGAAATCAATCTTCGATGTTAGGAGTTAAAATAAAACTTTCTTATGACGAGACTCTAGATAAAGTATATGCCGAAATTGTTTAAAAAAGGTAAAATTGGTGTAAACATTTACGAATTAGTATATATAATTTTAAAAAAATTTAGTATTATATCTATGTAAGGAGCTGAAAATATTATGTTATACCCATCAATCGATAAGTTATTAAACATTGTTGATTCGAAATACAAATTAGTTCATATCGCTTCTCGTCGTGCCAAACAAATGATGGAAACAAAACATTATCAAATGAGTGAGGCAGAATACAAGAGTAAAAAGGAACTAGGAAGAGCACTAGAAGAATTAGAACATGGGCTAATCAAAGTAGTTGGTTAGTCTTTTTTTCTAAGACAGAAAGAGGATTTATATGAAAAAAGTTATATTAGTTGACGGTAACAATTTGATGTTTAGGTCGTATTATGCAACGGCGTATAATGGTAATTTAATGAAGAACTCTAAAGGCGTTGCTACGAATGCCTTATATGGTTTTGTTAATATGATGCATAAAATAATTGGAGAAGAGAAACCAGAATATATTATGGTGGCTTTTGATATTGGAAAAAATTTTCGTAAGGAAAAGTATGAAACTTATAAAGCGGGAAGAATTGAAACTCCTGAGGAATTAAAGATGCAGATGCCTATTGCTAGAGATATATTAACAGCGATGGGAATAAAGTATTATGAGTTAGAACCATATGAAGCTGACGATATAATTGGGACGTTTGCTAAGTATTGTAATAACAATAAAGAATATGATGCGTTGATTGTTTCTTCGGATAAAGATTTACTACAATTAATTACTCCGGAAGTTGAAATGAAACTACTTAAAACTAAAGATTATATTAAATATAACCCAGTTAATTTCAAAGAAGATTGGGGTTTTGAACCAATTCATATGATTGATTATAAAGCTTTAGCGGGGGATGCTTCAGATAATATTCCCGGAGTTAGGGGAGTTGGCGATAAGACTGCCATTAAACTTTTAAAAGAATATAAAGACTTAGAAGATATATATAATCATATTGATGAAATAAAGGGAAGTTTAAAAGATAAATTAATTAACGATAAAGAGATGGCTTTTGTATCGAAAGAAATGGCTACTATATATAAGGATGTTCCAATTGATGTTAATTTTGATAATATTAAGTATACTGGTCCTAACGAGGAAAAGCTTTACGAAATATATAAAGATTTAGAATTTTATTCTTTAATTAAGAATTTTAAGAAGGAAACGCCTAATAATGTCGATGTTAAATTTACTAATATTATGGATGCTAGTGAGATAGAAGATAGTGATATTTATTCTTTTTATATTGAATGTGATAAAGAAGATTATCATGATGCTAATATTGTGGGGATGAGTGTTTCTACTAAGAAAAATAATTATTATGTAGCGCCAGTTTTAATTAAAGATGTTATGGTAAGAATTAATGATAAGTTAAAGGTTACGTATGATCTAAAGAAGAATATTTGTTTATTAAATGATTTAGGAATAAAGATTAATAATACTTACTTAGATATTATGATTGCTGCTTATCTTTTGGAACTTAATGTTAAAGATGATATTGCTTATTTAATGAATCCTAAGGGATATGATGTTACTTTTTATGATGTGGCTAGGAAGAGTGAGTTTAAACCTAGTGATATAGCTAAAAAGAGTAGATATATTTTTGATAGTAAGGAAGAGTATGTTACAAGTTTAAAACGAGAAGAAATGTTTAATCTATATAAAGATATTGAACATCCGTTAATTAAAGTACTTGCTGATATGGAGATTACGGGTATTAAGTGTGATAAAAACATTTTGGAAAGCCAAGGGGCTGAGGTTAAACAAAGAATTGACGAGTTAGATAAGCTTATTCAAGAACAATGTGGTGAGGAATTTAATGTAGCTTCTCCTAGACAACTTGGTGTTGTGTTATTTGAACATTTGAATTTGCCTTTTGCAAAGAAAATAAAGTCGGGGTATAAAACGGATCAGGAAACTTTAAGAAAGTTAGTTAATTATCATCCGGCGATTAAGAATATTATAGAGTATCGTAATATTACGAAGTTATATAATACTTACTTAGATGGATTAGTACCTTATATAAAAAAAGATGGAAAGATACATACAACGTATAAACAAAATATGACTCGTACAGGACGTCTTTCATCAGCAGAACCTAATATGCAAAATATTCCGGCTAGGGATATGGAAGGCAAGAAAATAAAGAAAGCCTTTTTCCCTTCAAACGATGTTTTAATGAGTTGTGATTATTCACAGATTGAACTTAGATTACTAGCGCATATTAGTGGGTCAAAAGAGTTACAAAGTGCTTTCATTAATGGAGAAGATATTCATACTAAGGTTGCAGCTGATATTCATAATATTCCTCAAAGTGAAGTAACGAAAGAGATGCGTAGTACAGCAAAAGCCGTTATATTTGGGATTGTTTATGGTATAAGTGGCTTTGGTTTAGGAGAAAACTTAAATATTAAACCTAGTGAAGCAAAGAAATTTATTGATAAGTATTATGAACTATATCCAGGGGTTAAGAGATACATGGATAATATTATTAAAGAAGCTTATGATACGGGAGTAGTTAGAACTTTATTTAATCGTAAACGCACGATTGAAGAATTACAAAATAAGAATTATATGATTAGACAAGCTGGAGAGAGAATTGCCCTTAATACTCCAATTCAAGGAACTTGTGCAGATATTATGAAGAAAGCTATGGTGGAGATATACGACGAATTTGAGCGTCAAAGTATTAAATCAAAAATGATATTACAAGTACACGACGAGTTGATATTTGATTGTTTAGAGAGCGAACGAGAATTAGTTTCGAAAATTGTAACTGACAAAATGGAGAATGCTATAAAGATAGATGTACCAATACATGTTAGTCATGATTTCGGAAGTGACTGGTATGAAACGAAATAGTGTTGTATAATATGGAAGTGGAAGTGATATTATGCCAGAAATAGCGGAAGTAGAAACAGTAAGAAATACTTTAAAAAAGAGAATTCTTAATAAACCAATTAAAAGTGTTAATGTTAGATATACAAAAATGATTGAATCTAACTTAGAAGAATTTAAAAAGGTTTTAGTAGGAAGAAGTTTTCTTGATATTAAAAGAAGAGGTAAGTGGTTAATCTTTGATTTAGGAGATTATTATTTACTTAGTCATTTAAGAATGGAAGGCAAGTATTTTATTAAGAACCATGAGGAAGAGTTAAATAAGCATGAACATGTGATTATAACTTTTACGGATAATACAGATTTGAGATATCATGATACAAGAAAGTTTGGCCGAATGAATTTGATTAAAAAAGAAGAGCTTGCGACGGCAGAAGAGATTGCTAAACAAGGTTTGGAACCAGGAGATGAAAATTTAACGGCAAAGTATTTAATAGATAAGTTTAAAAAGAAGAGACTACCTATTAAGACTGTGCTTTTAGACCAAACAATTATTAGTGGTTTAGGTAATATTTACGCTAATGAAGTATTGTTTGCGGCAGGTATTGACCCATTGAAGAAGGCTTGTGATGTTTCACTAGAAGAAGCCTCAAGAATAGTAACGGAGAGCAACAGGATAATTAAAGCGGCAATAAAAATGGGTGGTACAACGATTAAAAGCTATACTTCAAGTTTAGGAGTTACCGGAAGATTTCAACAATATTTGTGCGTTCATAAAAGAGAAGGTATGCCTTGTTTGAAGTGCGGGACAACGATTTTAAATATGAAAGTTAATGGCAGAAGTACTTATTTTTGCCCAAAGTGTCAGGAGGTTACGGAAGTAAATGAATGTAGGGTTTAGAGATTATAGAATAGAAGATGCCTTAAAAATCAGCAATGATTTGAAATCCTTATTTACGAGTAATAATCTTAGAATAATTGAACATGACGATAAAATAATTGGAGCTTATGAATTAGCTAATGTTTATGATGGTGTGGAATTAAGATTTGGGTTGAACCGAGCATGTCGTGGCAAAAGAAAGGCAATGTTGATTTTAAAATTAACTTTAAACGATATATTTATGAGATATCCCGAACTTAATAAGGTAAAATTCTTTGTTAGTGTGGAAAATGAACCGGCTATTAGATTAATTGAAAGTCTTGGCATAATAAGTGAAACAGAAATGGGGTATACATCAAATGAGGGATATAAAACATATGAATATAGTAAAGAAAGAAGAGAAGATTATGTACGAAAATAAAAAAATATTTATATTAGGAATGGCCCGTAGTGGGTATGAAGTTGCTAAAGTATTAGCTAAACACAATAATCAATTAATGATTTGTGATAAACAAAAACAAGATGAAGATAAAATAGGGGAACTAGTTGATTTAGGCGCTAAGGTGGTAATTACCGATTATCCGCAAAATTATTTTGACGAATCATATGACTTAGTAGTAAAAAATCCCGGCATAAAATATACACATCCATTATTAGAAGAGGCTAGAGAGTATGGGATTCCAATTGTTAATGAACTTGAAGTAGCATATTCCTTTTTTCCAAAAGATATGGAAATTATTGGAGTTACTGGTTCTAATGGAAAGACTACTACAACTAACCTTATTAATGAAATGTTAAAAGCCGATAATAAAGAAGTAGTTATGGCTGGTAATATGGGTATTCCGGTATGCAGTGTTTTAGATAAGCTAACTAGTAAAACAATCTTACTTTTAGAAATATCTATTCAACAATTATGTGATATGCATGATTTTAAAACTAATGTTAGTGTTCTTACTAATATAACACCAACTCATATAGATTTTTTAGATACTTATGAAAATTATAAGAATGTTAAGAAACGTATTTTTAATAATCATACAGCTAGTGATTTAGCTATTTTAAATAAAGAAAATAGTGATGAAGTAGAATTAACTAAAGATATTTTATCAACTAAGTTATATTTTAGTAGTAAGAATGGTGCCGATATATGTATAAAAAATGGTGCTATATATTATAAAGATGAAGAGATCATTAAGACCAATGAGATAAAACTTCAAGGTATGCATAATTATGAAAATGCTATGTGTGCAATAGGAGCGGTTAAACATTATAGCGTTTCTAATGAAGCTATTTGCAAGGTATTAAGAGAATTTGGTGGCGTTGAACATCGTTTAGAATTTGTAAGAACTTTAAACGATATTAGCTATTATAATGATTCGAAAGCTACGAATACGGTATCAACTAATATTGCGCTTAAGGCTTTTGATAAACCAACAATTCTTATTATGGGTGGTTTAGATAGAGGACATTCTTTTGAACCATTAAATGAAGCAATGAAGAATGTTAAGTTAGTTGTATGTTATGGACAAACTAAAGAAAGAATTGAAAAGTGGGCAAATGGTCTTGGTATTGAAGTTAAAGTAGTTGATAATTTACATGATGCGACTATGTATGTATCATCTAAGGCAGTAGCCGGTGATGTTGTGTTGTTATCACCAGCATGTGCTTCTTGGGATCAATATAAGTGCTTTGAAGACCGTGGTACGGAGTTTAAAACAATTGTTAATGATTTAAAGTAGATTAGAGATGGTCAGTTGACTATCTTTTTTCTTGCTATTTTTGGGGATTAGTGCTAAGATATAGAGCACAAATGGGGGTTTTTAATGACTATTAATATTGAGTTTGACTTTAAAAATGGAATTGTTGATGTTCACAAAAAAGGAATGGGAATAATAAATATTAATGATTTTTTTCAAAGTTTAAAAGAAGATATAGATAAAGATAATGGGGCTGCTTTTTCTTTTGATAATAGGCAAATATGTATATATAATTATGGAGATACTATTTGTTATGATTATTCTTGTAAAGATGATGATAGGGATAAACTAAATACATATTTAAATAAATTAAATGATTATTATTATCAAAATTTAATTATTAAGTTAAAAATATTGGAAAGAGAATGCACTAGTAATAATGCGGTAAAATGTAAAATTGAGTTAATTAATAAAGCTTATTATAGTGAAATAGGTTTCTATGATTTAACAATACCTACTGCTGATTTGCCAGCTAAAGTAAAACTTTCTAAAAAGGATTTAGAAAATGTTGAGATAAAGAAAATGATTGATAAAATCATTTATAAACATGATCATAATGAAAAATTTGTTTTTTATGATAGTTTTGATATGAAATCTAATAATAATACTGCTTTGTCAAATGTTTTAGCATCAGAATGTAGTTTTGAAGATATTACAAAATTAATAGTTTCTAGAGATATCCAAAATTTAGATATTTTAATTAATTATATTAAAAAAAGAAAGCCTTTACTTTTGGCAAAACTTTTGACTAAAAATATACATAATGATCCTTACTACTTGATAAAGTTGATGTTTATGACTCCCATAGTAGCTGGTTTATGGGGAACTATTATTATTATGCTTTGTTTATCGGGAGCAAGTAGTCTAGCTATTTCGATAGTTAATATGATATTTGGTATTGGTGGCGGTTTTTTAATTGCTTATAAACCATGTTTGTTTTTGCATAGAATTAATAAAAATCTTACATTTTGGGTAAATAGTATTGAGAAAAAATATAATCTTAATAGTTGTCAAAAGGATTATGGAGTAAAAGAAAAAAGCCTTAAAACAGTGGGAGAAGAAAGATGTGCTAAGAAAATTGAATCAATTGATCCATTTCTAAGAAACTTGTTTGATACAATTACAAAAATGAAAGAGTATCCAGAAATTGACTGGAGTTATGAAGCTGGGGCTATAGAAGATTTAGCTAAAAAGTATGTTGAAACTAAACAAAAAAGTGGTTTACCATGTTTTGAGTTATTGAATAAATATTCGAAGTTTTTAGAAATTTCAAATAATATAGATGAATTAATAAAAGAAAAAATAAAACTTAAATATACGAATGAATTAGAAACTTTGGATGCTATAAGTACAGAGTTAGATGGATTAAAGAATGTAACTATGAATACTGGTTGTGTTAAAAAGCTTGATTTAAAGAAAGCGAAGGATTTTTAATGACAAGAAAAATAGAATTTGATTTTGAAGAAAACTTAGCTATATTAGATGGAAAAAAGGTAACTATTGATTATTTGTATAAACAATTATTAAATGAATTAAATAGTCAAGATTGTAATGGTTTTTATTATGATAAAGAAGAGATTAAATTTACTAAAATAGATGGTGTTGATCATAATTTTTTCTATGAATTTAAAAATACAGATAGGTTAAAGTTAAATGATTTATTACAAAAATTAGATGAGATTAATACCCGAAACATTATAGTTAAATTGAATAAATTAAAGAATGATATTATGAATAAAAAATATTTGGATGGGGTCTTATATTTTACAAAGTTATATGCTCATGAACATGTGCTTGTATATCGTAAACAGGGCTCTCTTCATGGTGAACATTTTCTTAAGTTGCGTGATAATGATTTGGCTAAGCCAGGAATTAAGGATTTAATTGATGAAGTAATTAGTTTGCATAATAATAATGAAGAATTTGTTTTTGAATATGATTTTGAAATGAGCTATACAGGGAAATGTAACTTTCTTGATTTTATAGTAAATACTAAAGATGATAAAGAAATAGAGAGTGCAATATTTGATATTGATTTTTCAAAACCTGATATTTTAAAGAATTATCTTAATAAGCATCGTTTTAAAGTGTTAGTAACATTATTAATAAATAATTTTGGTAATGATTTTTGGAATTTAATATGTAATGATAAGGCTAAAATAAAGTGGGGAATCTTATCATTAATTTCTTTAATTGAGGTTATTGGTTTTAAATCTATTACTATTAGTTTAGAAATACTATTAGGAGTACTTGTTTATTATGGACTAAAAAAGGTTGGCGTTTTAATTAGAAGTAATAAGAATATTAATAAAATGATAGAGTGTTTAGATGAAAAATATAACTTGGTAGATAATGAATCTAAAGAGCCAGTAAAAGAACTAGAAAATCAACCCAAATTAGCCCAATTACCAAGGAAAACGCAAAAGTTAGATGATCCTTTTCTTAGAAGTTTGTATTTAAATATTGTTACTATGAAAAATTTTCCCGAGATTGACTGGAGCTATGAAGCAGGAACTATAGAAGATTTAGCGAAGAAGTATGTTGAGTCTAAAAAAAGTAATGGTTCGTCTAGCTATGAACTTTTAATTAAATATCCTAGCTTTTTAGAAATTGCTAATGGTTTAGATAGTTTAATCGAAGAAAAGACGAAAGAACAATCGAATGATATAGGAGATTTGGATATTATAAATACGGAGTTAGATGGATTAAAGAATGTAACTTTAGATACAGATAATTCCCAAAAACTTTCCTTAAAGCACTAGCTTTTTTCTTTTGATGGTGCTAATATATATGCTAAAATGGAGGATTAAAATGGCCTATACAAATATAAAATTTGATTTTAATGAGAATACCGCATTAATTAATGGCGAGAAAATGTCATTAGATTATTTGCTTAAACAATGGAAAAAAATATTAAATAGTCTAGAATGCCTTGGCTTTTATTGCGATGATAGAGAAATGCTATTTATTATTAATTATCATTATTCGGGAAAATATCGCAATAATTTGAGTTATTGGTATACTATTCAAAGAAAAGATACTGAAAAAATAAATGAATTATTGAGTGAATTGGATGAAATAAATGCAAAAAATATTATTGGTAAATTAGAAAATTTAAAAAAAGATGTATTGAATAATTGTTATATGGACGGCGAAATAGAACTATCAAAGTCTTATGCAAATGGTGGTTTTTATGCATTAAGTTTTAATAGTTATAATGCTAAATATTGCGAAAAAAAATTCGTTGAACTATCTAACAAAGATTTAAAAAATCCAAAGATAAAAAATTTGGTTAATGATATTATTTATATTCATGATAATGCTGAAGAACATATTTTTTACAAAAATTTTAAAATTTACTCTTCCTTTGATGATACATTATGTAGTACTGTTGTTAATAATTTATTTAAGGCTGACATGACAAAAGTAATATTTGATAAGCCGATTGATAAGCCACTTTCTTTGAAAAACTATCTAAATAAATATCGTTTTACTGTGTTAAAAAAGTTAATTACTCAGGTAATACATAATGATATTAGTAACCTTGGATACAATTTCTTTAATCCGTTTTTTATGATATTATGGGTTTGTGGTATTTTCTTTGGTGTATTATTGAATTTTTGGGTTTTGGAAATTGAGGCTTTAATGATATTATTAGGAAGTCGCTTAACTTTTAAGACTTTGCTAATTAATAAGAATATTAAAACAATTGTAGAATGCTTAGATGAAAAATATAATCTTGAAGGTAAATCACCAGAAGATGATAAAAAAATAATTGAAAACAAAGATACTAAAGAAAGAGAAAAAAACAAAGTTTTAGAAAAAAGCAAAGAGTCAGTTGACCCGTTTCTTAGAAATTTATTTACTTCGATTGCTAAAATGAAAGAATATCCAGAAATTGACTGGACTTATGAAGCAGAAACTATATCGGATTTAGCTAAGAAATATGTTGAAGCTAAACAAAAAAGCAATTTAACATGTTATGAATTGTTGAATAAGTATCCAAACTTTTTAGAAATATCAAATAAGATAGATGAACAGATAAAAGAAAAAACAATCCCTAAATACACAAATGAATTAAAAACTTTAGATATTATAAGTACGGAATTAGATGGCTTAAAGAGTGTAACTTTAGACAACAACGTAAGAAAATTAACCAAATAAAAACAGACTATAAAACTTCATAGTCTGTATCATTATCATCAGCAGTAACAAGTTCAGTCTTACCAAGTAGAGCATTTTTAATATCAGTTTCATCTTCACCTAAGTCATCATCAATATCAATGATTCTAACGATTTCATCAAATGAAGTATCACCATTAATTACTTTCATAAGGCCGTCTTGTAAAAGAGTAGTGGCATGATCGTTTGAGTAAGCAAGACGTCTTAATTCTTCTTTACGTTTATTTAAAACAATGGCATCTCTAATTTCTTGGTTGATATCTAATACTTCATGAATGGCAACACGACCCATATAACCACCAACACAATATTTACACCCAACGGGTTCATAGATTTCTTTAATATCTAGTTTAAGAGCTTTTTTAAATACTAGGGATTCATACTTAGTAACAGGACGAGCTTTGCGGCATTTAGGGCAAAGTCTTTTGGCCAGTTTTTGAGAAATAATTCCGGTTAGAGCGGAGCCTAGTAAGTAACGTTCAACATCCATATCTAATAGACGTTCGATAGTATTAAGGGAGTTGTTGGTGTGGATTGTTGATAGTACTAAGTGGCCGGTAATTGATGCTCGAACGGCAATACGAGCAGTTTCATCATCACGAATTTCTCCAATCATTATAACATCAGGGTCTTGACGTAAGATAGAACGAAGAGCAGCGGCAAAAGTAAGACCAATTTCACTCATAACTTGAACTTGGTTTAGACCAGGTATTTTCATTTCGACAGGGTCTTCAACAGTGATAATATTAGTATCAACTTGATTTAATTTTTGTAACATCGCATATACGGTTGTTGATTTACCAGAACCAGTAGCACCGGTTACTAAGATAATACCATTAGGAACGTTAATCATTTTTTTGACTTTATCTAAGTTTTTAGGAGAAAGACCTAGGGAGTCTAAACCTTCTAAACTACGAGAATAATCTAAGATACGGATAACTATCTTTTCACCATCAACGATAGGAAGAGATGATACACGCATATCTAGGGGACGTTCATTTAAAGTCATTTTAATCGCACCGTCTTGTGGTAGACGAGTTTCAGTAATATTCATACCAGAAATAATTTTAATACGAGTTGAAAGATTTTTTTTAACACTGGCTGGAACTTTAGCATAATTAACTAGGTCGCCATCGATACGAATACGAACATTTAAATAATCAGGAGTCGGGTCAAAGTGCATATCGGATGCTCTTTTATTAACGGCATCTTCAATCATGATATTAACTAAATCAACGATAGGGGTTTTATCATAATCAAAATCACGGAAAACGACACTATCATCTTTGGTTGATTCTTGGGCAAAGGTAACTGTATTATCGCTATTAACTGTTGTGGTTGTTACCATAGTATTATCGGTTACATTACTATTATTATTCATACAATCCCTAAGCCTTTCTATTCTACATAAATTATACACTAAAATTATCTTATAGACAAGATGAAAATAATGTAGTACAATAACTTGACTGGAAAGAGGATATTATGAAATTAGTTATTTTTGGACATGAAAATCCGGATTTTGATAGTATTATTTCGGGCATGCTTTTAGAAAATATTTACAGAAAAATGTATAGATATGAGGCTGATTTTATTATACCGGATGAGGTTTTAAAAGATACCGCTAAGTTATGTAATAAATATCATGTTGATTATAGACGCTATCAAAAGAAATATGAGTTAGATGAGGATATACATAGCGTTTTAGTTGATCATAGTGTTGATTTAAGGAATATTCCATCAGTTATAATGGCAATTGATCATCATCCAACAAAGCAAGAATTACCTTACTTAGTAAAATATTGTCATACAGCGTCAACGGCCCTTCTAATATATAATATGTATAAAAATATATATAAGTTTTCTAAGCAAGAGATTAATTTAGTTGTCGCAGCTTCTTATATTGATACTTTGTCTTTAAAATCAACAAAAGCTACTCCAAGTGATATTGTAGAGTGTAAGAATTTAATTGCTAAGTATGATTTAAATAAGGACGAGATGTATCGTGATGGCTTATCAATTACGGATATGAGTGATATAAAGGCTTGTTCTTTAAATGGCTTGAAGAAGTATGAGATAAATAACAATAGAGTTTATTCGAGTTATGTTCAAGTCACCGAAGATGAGTTAAATAAAATTCCCCTTATTTTAAAAGAAATACCTCGTACTATGAGAAATAAAGGAGTAGATTATTTTGTTTTCATTGTAACTAATGTAAGTAACATGACTACTAAGTCTTATCTTCTAAGTAAGAATTTTGGTAGTAGTATTGAAGAGATGGAATATAATCATATAGCTAGTCGTGGTCAAGAAATAATTCCTGAGTTAGAACGTAAATTAATGAGGAAATAAATGGATTTAGCAACGTATAAATATTATAAAAAGTTAGAAGAATGGGAAGATATAATTAGACATGTTTGTTTAAGTAGAGAAGATGCTACAGAGCTTGGTAATGAGATTTATCGTTTCTTTAAAGCTATTCAACCTAAGTACTTAAAAAATGGGAAGTTTATTAGACAATATGAGGTATTATTTGATAAGCTTTTAGATATTGAGCGAATGCTTAGAGGCTATAGAATAATTGATTATGAAATAAAGAGTAATGATACGCAAGAGATTGATAGTATTATAGAGGCAGTAAGAGAAGGTATTTTAAAAGAACATCTAGGTTTTAATAAAGAGACCTTTACAATGATAGATTTAGCCAATAGTTGTTTAAGGGTAAGTAAGGCTTTTACTAAAGTGGCTTTAAAACAAGGTTTGAAGTGTCAGACGATTATGATATATCCCGGATATAGTAAAGAGGATTGTCTTTATGATGGTAATGGGTATCATTGTTTTAATATTGTGGAAGAAAACGATAAAAAGTATATAGTTGATTTAACGTATAGTCAATTTTTCTATCTTAGTAATAATATTCTAAATAAGTTAGGGTTAATGTACGGACCAAATTGTCATCCAGGAGTATTTATGCTGATGGATAAAGATAGACTTAAGTTAAGTAAAGATATTTTAGAACGTGGTTATGTTTTATTAGACGATAAGAATTTAAAGAATTATTTAGATGGGTTTACGATAAGTTATCGTAATGGATTGTATTATGAAGCCATGAATGATTTTAGTTATACCACTAAGTATACGGCCGAAGATTATAGAAAATTTTTACGTCATGAAGATAATCAAGTTAATCATGAATGGCACCAAGTTTTAGGATATCAAGAAAAATTACTGTTAAATCCCAGAATGAAATTTTAAATACTTATTGACAAAGGTTATAAAAAAAACTAAAATAAGGTTAATGATTTTGATTGAGACATGGTATTAAGTACTAATTAGATAGAGAGTTAGTGGTTGGTGGAAACTAATTAATGGGCTTAGTATTACTCCTCATGAATTGGTTTAGGAAACTAATACCCGGTTAAAGCCGTTATCCATAATTAAGTGAAAAATAGGATGGTACCGCATAATTTGCTCCTTGCAAGTTGTGTGGTTTTTATTTTTAAGGGAGGGATTTTTATTTTAAAGGAAAATGAAAAAATAAAAGAGTTGAAAAGAAAACGAGTTGACCTTGAATCAGAATTAATGATTACGCCAAAAGAAGACCCATTAAGAAAACAAATTGCGGCTCAGATTGAAAGTGTTCAAGAAGAAATTAGGCACGAACTAAGAAAAATTGCTTATAAAGAGGCAACTAGGAAGGCATTAAAGGACCAAAAGGCAGTATTAGAGAAAAAGAAACAGTTACAAGATCAAAATAAGTTAATTGAAGATACGATGGTAAATCATCCAGGTGTCTTAGAAAAAAATAAAGGAAGGAAAAGATAATTATGATAAATATAAAAGAAGATAAAGAATTAAGTGTAATGAATCACTCTTGTGCTCATTTAATGGCACAAGCAGTAAAACATTTATATCCGGAGGCTAAGTTTTGGGTAGGACCAGTAATTGAAGAAGGTTTTTACTATGATATGGACTTAGGAGACAAAGTTTTAACGGAAGAAGATTTAGCAAAAATTGAAAAAGAAATGAAGAAAATTAGTAAGGATGGTAAAAGAATAGTTCGTCATGAAATTTCTAAGGCTGAAGCGTTAGAAATGTTTAAAAATGACCCATATAAAGTAGATTTAATTGAAAATATGGGTAGTGATGAAGTTATATCTTGTTATACTCAAGGAGACTTTACTGATCTTTGTAGAGGACCTCATGTAGATACCGTTAAAGAATTAAAATATTTTAAGTTACTTAAATTTAGTGGGGCTTATTATAAGGGTGACGCTAAAAATAAGATGCTTCAAAGAATATATGGGGTATGCTTTAAGAGTGAAGAAGATTTAAATAAACATTTAGAAGAGTTAGAAGAAGCTAAACAAAGGGATCATCGTAAATTAGGTAAGGACCTAGGAATATTTATGTTTGATAATTTAGTTGGTAAGGGACTTCCAATGTGGCTTCCTAATGGCTTTATTGTTAGACGTGCTCTAGTAGACTATATTATGGATAAAGAAATTGCGTTAGGTTACTTACATGTTATGACACCTTCTTTAGGTAATGTTGATTTATATAAGACTTCAGGACATTGGGACCATTATAAAGACGATATGTTTCCTCAAATGGAGTTAGATGATGAAGCTTATGTTTTAAGACCAATGAATTGTCCTCATCATATGGTAATGTTTAGAAGCAAATTACATTCTTATCGTGATTTACCAGTTAGAATTGCTGAAATTGCTAATGACTTTAGATATGAAGCTAGTGGGGCTGTATGTGGTATTGAAAGAACCAGAGCGTTTACCCAAAATGATTCCCATATTTTCTGTCGTCCTGATCAAATTGAAGCGGAAGTTAAAGGGGTTATTGATTTAATCTTAGATGTTTATAAAGACTTTGGATTTAAAGATTATAAGTTTAGATTATCATTAAGAGATGTTAATAATCAAGAAAAGTATTTTGGTAATGATGAGTTATGGACTAAGAGTGAAGATGCCCTACGTAATATTTTAAAGAATACTGGTGCTTTGTATTATGAAGCAGAGGGTGAGGCAGCATTCTATGGGCCTAAGATAGATGTTCAAGTAAGAAGCGCTATTGGTCATGATGTAACATTATCTACTATTCAGTTAGATTATCAATTACCAGAAAGATTTGAACTTGAATATATTAATGAAGAGGGAGAAAAGGTAAGACCGGTAGTAATTCACCGTGCAATACTAGGTTCACTAGATAGATTTATTGCTTTCTTATTAGAAGAAACTAAGGGTGTACTTCCTTTATGGCTTGCACCTGTCCAAGTAAATATTATTCCAGTTAATAATGAGTATCATTTAGAATATGCGAAAGAAATTAGAGATTTATTAGTTAGAAATCATATTAGAGTTAATTTGGATGATAGAAATGAGAAACTTGGTTATAAGTTAAGAGAAGCGGTAATGAAGAAGACATTATATAATGTAGTTTTAGGTGATAAAGAGATTAATAGTAAAGAAATTTCTTATCGTATGTATGGAAGTAGTGAGACTACAACAGTTTCTCAAAGTGATTTTGTTAAATTAATAACAGATGAGATTGCTTCTAGAACCTTAAATAAGTAATATTTGCTAACAAAAATGCAAAAAAATGCAATAAAAGCCTTGCAAACGGCATAAAATATGGTATAATCTTAATTGTTATTGAAGAGGAAAGAAATTTGTATCCACAAATTCACCTGATTTTCAAAGGAAAATAGGTTAATGCCATAAAACTTAAATTTGGTTATATAAAGGTGGATACTAGGTATCTGCCTTTTTGATTAGTGGAGGTGCGTTTATATAGCAAATGTAAAGAATGATATGCCTATTAATGACGAGATTAGAGTTTCGGAAATGATGGTCATTGGTCCAAATGGAGAACAACTTGGAGTAAAAAAAAGAAGCGATGCCCTAACTTTAGCAAGTTATGCCGGATTAGATTTAGTTTTAATGAATGGATCTAATACTCCAGCCGTAGCTAAAATTATGGATTACAATAAGTATCGCTATGAAAAGAAGAAAAAACTTAAGGAACAGCAAAAGAAACAAAGAGAAAGCAACAAAGAAGTAAAAGAGTATCAATTATCAGTTACTATTGATATTGGGGACTTTAATACAAGAAAGAAGAACGCTAAAGATTATTTACTTAAAGGACATAAAATTAAAGCGTCTATTCATTTTAGAGGAAGACAAATGGCTCATACAGAACTTGGACTTGATGTCTTAAATCGTTTTGCCGAAGAATTAAGTGATGTAGCAACTATTGAAGAAAAACCAAAATTAGAAGGCAGAAATATGTATATGCTATTAGCACCAAAAAAATAATATAGAATTTGAAAGGAGTATATATTATGGCAAAGAGTAAACAAAAAACTCATAAAGCAAGTAGTAAAGTTTTAACAGTAAAGAAAAATGGTACCGTAACTTATAAGAAGGGTAATGGTAATCATAAAACAGCTAAGGATTCAGCTAAACAAACAAGACAAAGAAGAAATAAAGGCGTTTTAAATAGCGGTTTTGCAAATCGTTTAAAGGACGTATTATAGTTAGGTGGTGTAATAAATGACAAGAGTTAAAGGTGGAACTGTTTCTAAAAACAGAAGAAGAAAAGTATTAAAAGAAGCTAAAGGATATTTTGGTTCTAAACATAGATTATATAAAACTGCTCAAGAGCAAGTATTCCATAGTGGAAATTATGCTTTTAGAGATAGAAGACAAAATAAGAGAAACTTTAGAAAATTATGGATTACAAGAATTAATGCTGCTTGTAGAATGAATGAAATTTCATACTCTAAGTTCATTAATGGTTTAAATCTAGCTGGTGTTACAGTTAATAGAAAAATGTTAGCTGAACTTGCTATTGATAGTCCTGAGGCTTTCACAAGTTTAGTTGTAATTGCTAAAGATGCTTTAAATGGTAAGAAATATGAACCAAAGGCTGTAGCTGCTAGTAAAAGTGCTTCAGTAAAAGAAGTTAGTGAAGATGCTGCTAAAGCTAAGAAGACTGCTGCTAAGAAAACAACAACTAAAAAAGCTACAACTGAAAAAGTTGAAACTAAAAAAACTACTACTAAAAAGACTACTACTGCTAAGAAAACTACTAAGAAAGCAGAATAATCTAGTTAAATTATCACAGAGATGTGGTAATTTTTTTTCCAAAAAGTACCAGAGTAATATAATAATATTTTGGTATCATAATAATGGGTGGTGATTATATGGCAAGTTGGCCAAAAATGATTTCAACAAAAGATTTATCATACATTGAAGATATGTTTAAATGGAATGATACAACATTGAAAAAAGTAGCACATTACTTAGAAATGTGTGAAGATGAAAATTTATGTAACTTACTTGAAAATACTAGAGATATAGTAGAAAATAATGCTTGTAAGTTGATAAAGTTATTAGAAAGTGGGGTTAAATAATGGAATGTAAATATATTTTATATGATGTATTAGAGACTGTGAAAAATATGACTGCTAACTATGCAACGGCATTAAATGAAGCTTCTAGTGAAGCTATATATAAAGAATTTAAAAAAGAGTTTGATAGTTTAAGCAATCTTGCTAAAGAGTTATTTAACTATGCTTACAGTGTTAATTGGTATAAGTTAGAAGAAGCTCAAAGTAAGAAAATAGATACGGCAATAAAAAATATGAAAAATGAACTTGATTGTTAATTAAGCGCACGACTTTATGTCGTGTTTTTTGGTTGTTTTGAAGATAATTTTGTATTAAAATTAAGATAGAAAGATGAGGTAAAAATATGAATGAATTAAAAATTAATGGGGTTTATAGACATTTTAAAGGAGATTATTATTTAGTTTGTGATGTCGCTATTCATATAGCGAAGATAGAAATGAATATGTTATATATAGGGCTTTGTATGGGGATAATGGCTTATACATTAGACCAAAAGATATGTTTTTAAGCGAGGTTGACCATGAAAAATACCCCAATGTTAAATAAAAGTATCGCTTTGAATTACAAAATATAGAATCAGTTGCTAAAAAAAGCTAAAATATGACATTGACTTTAGGTACTTAAAATACTACAATAAGTAGTATGCCAAAAGGAGAGGTTATGAAAACAATAGAAAATTTAGATAAAAACAACATGCATGTATTGTATCCAAGTATTAAAACAGGTACTAGATTAATTCTAAATTGTGATGAAGTAGTATATTTTAAACAAGGTAATATGGTATTTAAAGAATTAGATAAAAAATTTAATTATTATGATTTATATTTTAGATTAATGGATGGTTATAATGGGTTTCAAGTTTTTAATTTTTTAAAGACAAGAATGGATGATGGTAAGGTTGCAACTGTATTAGAAGAAGGTATTATAAAGAATAAGAAAAACTTAGATTATAAAGAATATCTAGTTGATAGAAGTACTTTAGAGGAGATGTTGGACCCAGAAAGTTATGATGGCTTTTATATATTAAATAAAAGTGGTGCAGTTAGAGTGGCATATAATAGAAAAGATGGATATTTAATGGGGTCAAAGGCTATACCTAGTGATGATGATATTGAAACTATGGAGAATGCTAATAGAATGAATTTAGCGACTATGGGATTAGCGTGTAATTGGATGCCTAAATCAATTGATGAGATAAGAAATTTTAGAATTTATGGAGATTATCCAACAATAGGTAATGATGGTTTTGAAGATTTACTTATTACAGTGAAGAATGGTTCAATGGATATGGAATTTTTTACGATGGATTATATAGGAAATAATAAGTTTTTACTTCGTACTAAGTCTGTTCTTAGTCAAAGTAATGTTTTAAATCAAAAATATATTGATATTAAGGCTAATAAAGAGACTTTAGTTAGAAAGTTATTTAAAAATAAAAATAATTAGATTGACAAGGCAATAATAATTTAATACAATGGAAAATGTAGATATTTTGGACGAGTAATTATATGATACTTTAAAGAAAGTTAGTGGTTGATGGAAACTAATAAA